>JALSKY010000302.1 GCA_026988585.1 Deltaproteobacteria bacterium | reverse complement strand
GCGAGTTGATCCTGCAATTCGAAAAAGTCACTATCCCAATCTGAACATTTTATGGAAAAAGAAAGAATTCTCATAGCAAACAGGGGCGAGATCGCCATCAGGGTGATGAATGCCTGCAGGGAACTGCGGCATGAATATGTGGTAGTTCATACCATAGAGGACAAGGAATCCATGCACGTCAGGCAAGCCCTGGATGAAGCAGGTCCCCAAGCGGTTTACAGAATAAGCAATTACAAGGATCCTAATGAGATCTTTTCCGTAGCCGATCATTCCGGTGCCACTGCCATCCATCCAGGTTATGGTTTTTTCTCTGAAAATTTCCGTTTTGCCCGGAGGGCAGAGGCGCGGAACCGAAGCATTACCTTCATAGGGCCGCGCTGGGAGGTGATCCGGGACCTTGGCAGCAAGATCCACACCAAGAGAATAGCCAAGGAACTGGGTATCCCTGTAATACCCGGTTCTGACAGCCCTATTTATAATGAAATAGAGGCTGAAGCCCTGGCTGAAGAGCTCTTTGTCAGGCAGAAGGAGCAGGGGATCAAGCATCCTTCAGTGCTTGTCAAGGCCTCTGCAGGCGGCGGAGGCATGGGAATCGAGGAGGTGGATCATCTCGATGCATTCAGACAGGTTTACCGGCGCATCCAGAACTATGCCAAGAGGCAGTTCGGTGATGAAGGTGTCCTGATAGAGCAGTGTCTCACAGATTATCACCATCTCGAGGTACAACTTTTATGCAGTCGCCATGAAGAGGTGGTCCATTTCGGTACCCGTAACTGCACCATACAGAGTACCGGGCGCCAGAAGAGGGTGGAGGTAGCCCCGGGATTTGACCCTACCGTGTTCCGTTATGGGTTTGATGCCGAAAAGGTGCTCAATTCCATTGTGGAATATTCTGTCCGCCTTGCTGAACATGTCAAGTATGACAATGTGGGCACTTGGGAATGGATAGTCACCCGTGACGGGCAGCCCTATCTCCTGGAGGTCAATACCAGGATCCAGGTGGAAAACGAGATATCTGCCGCCATTTCCAGGATCAAGGATGATCCCAGGCCTGTCAACCTTATACGTGAGCAGATAAGGTCTGCCTTTGGTGAGAAGCTGGGATTTTCCCAGGACGATATCTCTTTCCAGGGAACCAGCATAGAGCTTCGAATAGTAGCAGAGGATGTAAACAGGGGATTCAGCCCATGGTGCGGAATCATCACCAGATTTGAGTTTCCAGACGATGAATGGGTCCGTGTCTATACTCAGGTGCCAATGGACAGGTCCTATGAGATCCCAACGGAATATGATCCAAACCTGGCCCTGGTGATCATCTGGGGAGAGGATACCATTCAAGCCCAGAAACGCGCCAAGGATTATGTGAACCGAATCGCTATTGAGGGGCACGATTCCAAGGGGAACCCCATTGTTACCAATCTTGAATACCTTTATGAGAAACTGGATGATATCCTGAAATTTGAACCAAAATAGTTTTTGGTTCTAAGCTGAACTGCAGGTAGGGATGTAATGCCTGGAACAGCTCTGCTGGCAGTTAAAAAACTAAGACGAAAATTTTGCAGATGGGAAAGCAATACATCATAGATTTTGGAAAATATCTCGCTGAGCAGGAGAGCCGTATAGTTTATATCATAGATATAAAGGGCGAGGCATGGCGAGAGATAGGCACTCTTCTTGGCAAGGTACGCAGGCTCAAGGAGAGCATTTACGATATCCCGGAAAATAAGCTCATAGAAGAGGTGGAGGAGCTGGACAGCCGTATAGCATTTCTGGAGAGAAAGGCTGCAGAGACCCTTTCTGCCGCCGAGGTGGTGAACATAGTCCGCAATCCTCAGAGATTCACCCTCCAGGATATTCTTGAGAATGTCTATGATTCCTTCACTGAGCTTGGTGGGGATGGAGAGTGTAATATCGATCCTGCAGTGGTGGTTGCCAGGGCCACCATCTCCAGACGGGTGAAGAACAAGATCCATACCCTTCAGGTAATGGTCATTGGCCATGAGAAGGGAAAGGGAGAGGAGTTTCGTAACGGAGGCAGTGCCAAGCCATGGGGTAACGAGAAGGCCCTGCGATATATGAGGATTGCAGAGCGGGAGGGGATACCAATACACTCCTATATCTTTACTCCGGGGGCATTTCCCATCGAGGATTATCCGGGAGCTGCCCAGGCCATTGCCCGTAACCTCTTTTTCATGGCCAAGCTCAAGGTGCCTGTGGTCTCCTTCATCTCTGAGGGAGGTTCTGGCGGAGCAGAGGCCATCGGTCTGTCAGATTTCAGGCTGATGGCATCGAGAGGCTATTATTCAGTCATATCGCCTGAGGGTGCTGCTGCCATAGAGGGGAGGATCAGGGAGGGAGAGAAGGTCCCGAGACAACTTGTGGAACACTGTGCAAAACAGCTCTGTATGACTGCAAAGTCAAATCTTTCTCTTGGAACCATTGACCGTATTGTGGAAGAGCCACCACTTGGCGCAAAGAGGGATGACTTCTCCTTTTTCAAGAGGCTGAGATATGAGGTTATGAGGGCCACCGATGAGGTAGTGCTAAAGACCAAGAGTTTCAGGGCGCTGCGTGCCTATGCCATGAGCCGCCAGAACAGGCAGGAAGAGAAGATCCCGGAGGAGTTTCAGGTCCATATAGACTGGAACCTTACTGATGCTGAGAAGCAGAGGCTTTTGGAACTCAGGAGCCAGAAATACAGGGCCATGGGGCAGGGTTTCAAAGAGATCAAGCCTTCTCTTGGGAAACGGTTGAAAGAGGTGAAGGAGGCTACTGCCCACAAGATATATGATATCCGGTATGGACTGCTCCGGCAGCACAGACGTACTGTCAAGAAGATGATCGAGGAGATGTCCAGTGAAGGACAGGTGCTTTTGCGCGCCTTTACCGAACCTTGGCGTGCTGCCTATGACTTTTTCATTCCTCCAACGCCACATCCGGTGAGCCAAGTCAACGCCCAGTCTCCAGGCAGCATTTTTACCTTGGACTGGGAGCCTTATGTAAGCCCCTTGGCCAACGAAGATCGCACCATTACATGCCCCAATGCGGAAAAATATGGCTGCCAGGACCTGTGGGTGCCGGATCTTTACGGAGAGTTCTGTGGTGTATGTCCTACATGCGGGCACCATTTCCCCCTGGAGTATCGCTGGTATCTGGAGAACCTTTTTGACAAGGGTACGGTCCGTGAGTTTTCCCAGGACATAGTCTCGGCAAACCCTTTGAACTTTGAGGGCCTCGATAAAAAATTAGAGGCTGCCAGAAAGCGTACAGGCAGGCAGAGCGGAATCATCACCTTTGATGCCGAGGTTTGTGGTATCAAGATGGTTGCTGCCATGCTCTACAGTGACTTCAGGAGCGGTACAGTCGGGTGTGCCGAGGGTGAAAAGTTTGTACGGGCATGTGACAGGGCCAGGGCGTTGAGACGGCCTTTTCTCGCCTATATCCATACCACAGGCGGTATCAGGATCCAGGAGGGAACCCTTGGAGTGGTACAGATGCCACGCTGTACAGTTGCTGTCAGGGAATATCTGGATTGCGGCGGACTCTATATCGTAGTTTATGACAACAACTCCTATGCAGGGCCGGTAGCAAGTTTTCTCGGATGTTCACCCTTTCAGGTAGGTATCCGTTCATCACGTATCGGCTTTGCCGGGCCCAGGGTTATCCGGGAGACTACCGGGGAGGATATCCCGCCAGACTATCACAGTGCCAAAAATGCCTTGAAACGGGGGCACATCCAGGGAATATGGGATCGGCGGGACTTCAGGAAAAATCTGTTCGAGGCAATGATCACCATGGGTGGTCCATTCCTGTATTATAAATGATTATAGATGAGAAATGGGCTGTCTGAATAATCTGAAGAAGATGAAATTATGCAAATAGATATTGATAAACTGCTTGAAAAATACCGGTCACACCCATATCAGGACTATCCGATCTATTCCCCTCATACAGGAATTATCAGGTTCAAGGTGAAGGAGGGAGATGCAGTGGTTGGTCCAGGGGGTAAGTGGCTGGAAAAGCCTGGCACACTGCTCTATATCATAGAAAGGGAACGCAACCCCAAAAAGGTTACTGCACTCTTTGATGGTACAGTTGCAGATCTCAGGATGGATCTGAACGGGGAGTTTATCCACGCCAAGGAGAGGGTTCTGACCATCCGTCACAGATTTACCAAAGATGAGGTGATAGACAGGATTCTCAAGGATGTGCTGGACCTGTTTTCCGCCCCGCAGAGGGCCAGGTATTATCTGGTGCCTGAGCTGTCCGCAAGACTGGAAAAGAAGGAGGTTCAGGTACCGGTTGAACCTGGCAGTGAGTGCATCATAATGTCCCTTATGAAACGGGATACCCTGTTGAAATATGATGGGGAACGGGGCGTTATCTACAAGGTCTATTTCAAGAATGGAGATCTGGTTGAGGAAGGTGATCCACTCATAGGTATATGCAAACCGGAACAGCTCTCTTTTGTTCAGACCGTTGTGAAGAAAATAAGGGATGAATGGGAAGAGTAGTCTCAAGTCGCTCCTGCTTGCGCTCCAGTTCCTCACTGTAATCACATTGGTGTCCGACCTCAGGGCTGACAGGGAGCAGCTCAGGTCATCCCTCAGCTTCTTTCCCTTGATCGGGTTGTTTCTTGGCTCCTGTCTTGCTCTTTTTCTCTGGGTGTTTCACCCTCTTTTCCCTGCAACCATTCTTTCAGTAATGCTGGTAGTCCTGTTGGCCTTCCTAACCAGGGCCCTGCACCTGGACGGTCTGGCAGATACTGCTGATGCCATAGGAAGTGGTGCCCCAAGGGAGAGGGCCCTTGAGATCATGAAGGATCACTGCAATGGTGCCCTGGGGGTTGTGGCGTTGGTGTCGGTCATGCTTCTGAAGTTTGCCTCTATGCTCTCTTTGACAGAACAGTTCGCTTGGCAGTGGTTGATAATAGTGCCGGCAATCTCACGCTGGGGCCTCAACTGTCTTGGAGCCTTTACCATGTATGCCAGGAACTCCGTTGGTCTTGGATCACCATTCTGTGGGGCAGAGACCCGGATCACCCTATTCCTGGCAGGGCTTACTGTAATTGTATCATCATGGTTCCTCTGCAGATGGCAGGGGCTCGCTCTTGTTGCAGTAGTGTCTGTATGGAGTTTTTTGGTGGCACGCTGGACAGCCGTCCGTTTTGGAGGAGTTACCGGTGATATACTCGGGGCACATATTGAGATCACCGAAGCCCTGTGCTTCATGGCAGCAGCCGTGATGGTATCCTGATAAGGCAGCCAGCTCACTGATATGATCCCTGCAAACAAGAGATATGTTATGGCACCGATAGTTACAATCTATATGGTCCGGCATGGAGAGGTGGATATGCCCAGAGGGGTTCTCTACGGTCAGAAGGATGTCCCTTTGAGCAGGAGCGGTATGGAGCAGACCAGGGCTGCTGCCCGTTTTCTCTCAGGACTTCGGCTGGACCGGGTTGTATCCAGCGATCTTTCACGGGCCTGGCTAATGGCCCTGGAGCTGGAACGGCTTGGAGGTCCAAGGCCTGAACGGTTTGAGGAACTCAGGGAGGTGGATTTCGGCCAGTGGTCCGGACTTACCTGGGAGGATATAGAGGAGAGGTGGCCTGGTGCAATGGAGAACCGTTATTCAGATCTGGTGAATTATCGTCCTCCAGGTGGGGAAAACATAAAGGATCTTCTTCGCCGGGCACTGAAGGTTGTAGAACCTATCTTGAAGGGGGAGAGAGGTAGCAGGGTTGGCCTTATAGCACATGGGGGAATAATCAAGGTGTTGACCAGCCATGCTATTGGTCTGGACCTGAACAGGATATTCAACCTTCACCTGGATTATGCCTCTGTCAACAGGATAGACAGCTGGCCGGATGGAATATCGGTGTTGAAGTTTGCAAACAGGCCTGCCTTGTAGGGGATAACAAGACCGCTCAATCGGAATAGAGCAGCTTGAGAAAGCTGTCAGCCTGTCTACTGTGCCCTTTTTGTTTAGCAGACATAGAAATCATCTCTCCCAGCTCCTTTCTGGAGCGCATTCCGGAAAAAAAGGTTAGTCCTGAATCCAGGAGATTGTCCATTGCCCCATAAAATTCTTCCATGGAATCGAACCGGTAATATCCCTTTCCAGGGGTGGATTTTATATCCTTTTCAGATTCATCGAGAGGC
>JALSKY010000301.1 GCA_026988585.1 Deltaproteobacteria bacterium | reverse complement strand
GCTTCCAGGGGCCCTTGCAGCCATTGGCCTTACAATGGGTAAGAGGGATCCTGCCGACAGGGATAACAAAAATCTTTGGAGACTCTCCTACAAAATGGTAAAAAAATTCGAGGAGATCACTGAACAGTATGGCGGTGTTGACTGCCGTGATATCGCCAGGGTTGACTGGCGGGATCGGCAACAGGTAAAGGCATTCAGGCAGGATCCGGACAGCAGAAGAAGAGAGTGCTGCAGGGTAATAGCGGCTGCAGCCCAGGCCCTGGGAGAACTCCTTGAAACCACAAAAAACGATAAAAGATAGAAAGGGATACAGGAATCATGGAAAGTCAACAGCTTATCGATGAACAGAAACGGTTGAAACGGGCTATCGAATGGATATCAGAGATGGTCAAGGAACATCCTGAAAAAGCACGGAAGGAGATTGTCCAGGAGGCAGAGATAAAATTCGATCTTTCACCAAAGGATTGCGAATTTCTTCAAAAAGAGTTTTCTTAACAGATCATTTCTTTCCGCCGTTGAGAAAGACAACTAATGATCAGAACTGGATGTTTTAATGATAGCTTTTGATTTGCAGTGTGATGCAGGACATATCTTCGAGGCCTGGTTCAAGGACAGGCAGGCATATGAAGAACAGTTCAATGCAGGACTTCTGGAATGTCCTGTGTGTGGCAGTGGAAATGTAAAAAAGATCCTCTCCCCGGTAGCAGTCAAGAGATCAGTCAACGCCAGCAGCCCGCCTGTCCCCGGGGAACAGCCTTCTGGCTCAACTCCGCCGGAGCTTTTTTATCGTGCCCTTACAAAACTCTATCAAAAGGTTGTTGAAACCACGGAAGATGTTGGAACTGATTTCACTTCAGAGGCACTCAAGATCCACTATGGAGTCAAGGAGCCCCGCAACATCAGGGGAGTTGCCACTGCCGAAGAGGAAAAGATGCTTCAGCAGGAAGGAGTAGAATTTCTCAAGATTCCAGTGCCTGCTGAAAAAAAGAAAAAGGAAGACGAGGAGCACTGATATCTCTGCAATCTTATGGGACAGGTTGTCGAAAACATATCTGGAAACCTGACAGTTTTTTCAATTGAAGGAACGGAACCACCAAATGGACAGAACCCAGGCCAACAATAAAAAGAATGGTGACAAGGCCCTGACTATCAGGCCGGGGATCTTGGTGATTATGGATTACAGGGTACGGCTCAAGTCAGGGAAGGTCGTGGATTCCTCTGAAAAATCTGGAGGCCCTGTACGTTTTGTTTGTGGACAGGGCTACTTCCCTCCACCAGTTGAGGAGGCCATCATGGGGATGGCCCCGGGAGATGAAAAGATTGTCAGGGTGGAACCGGCCTACGCCTATGGAAAATACGATCCACGCAAGCAGCTCCTTGTAGCCATGGAGAGGGTCAGCGGCACCATTGAACCAGGAAAGATCATAAAGGCCCTGGATGAGTTTGGCATCCGCCGTCCTGCAGTGGTAAGAAACATCTTTGACGGAGCACTGCTGGTGGATTTCAACCACCCACTTGCAGGTCGCACCCTCTACTTCGAGATCCTCATTCGTGAAACCATATTAAAAGATGCCGACACCAGCAAACAGAAGGACTGGGCCCGCCGTCACAACTATTTCAGTGCCGGGGCTGATCCAGCCCATTGAGACACCATAAAGAGAGAGGAGTAACAGATGAAAAACGCCCTTGAATCAGCAGGGCTCCTGAAGATCTATGAAAAGATCATGGACGGAGAGAGGCTAACCTCCAATGATGGAATGACCCTCTACGAAACCCGCCAGCTACCGCTTCTCGGATTCCTTGCCGACATAGTGAGACGCAAGAAAAATGGGGACAAGGCCTATTACATATACAACCAGCATATAAATTACTCCAATGTCTGCACCAACCTTTGCAAATTCTGTGCGTTTGGCAGGGAAAAGGGGGATGACAAGGCCTATGAGATGTCCATTCAAGAGGTGGTAGAGAAGATACGGGAGCGGATGGATGAACCCATAAAGGAGGTTCATATAGTTGGCGGAATCCACCCGGATCTGCCATACAGCTATTATATCGATATGCTCAGGGCAATAAAGGAGGTGCGCCCTGAGATACATATACAGGCCTTTACATGTGTGGAAATTGCTCACATAGCAAAAATGGGCAATAAAACCATAGAGGAGACCCTGAAAGAGCTGACTGAAGCCGGCCTGGGATCCATCCCGGGTGGAGGAGCGGAGGTCTTCAGCCCCAGGATAAGAGAAAAGCTGTGTCCTGAAAAACTCCCTGGAACTGACTGGATAGAGATAGCAAAGACCGCCCACAGGATGGGGATAAGAAGTAATGCCACCATGCTATACGGTCATATAGAGACCGTTGAGGAACGCATCGAACACCTCTGTGCCCTCAGGCAGGCCCAGGATGAAACCAATGGGTTCATCTGTTTCATCCCCCTGGCCTTCCATCCCAAGAATACAGCGCTGGAATCCATCTCATCAACAAGCGGTGTAGATGATCTGAAAAATATCGCTGTCAGCAGGCTAATGCTGGACAACTTTCCCCATATCAAGGCATACTGGGTGATGCTTGGGCCGAAGATAGCCCAGATAGCCCTCTCCTACGGTGCAGACGACATGGACGGCACGGTGTTGGAGGAAAAGATCACCCATATGGCAGGGGCAGAGACCTCCCAGGCCATGAGCAACAGGGAGATCGAGTATCTCATAAGGCAGGCAGGCTGTGTACCGGTTGAGAGGGATACCCTCTACCATGAACTCAACATAAAGGGATGATCTCCATGGGGCATAACGGCGAACTGGCAAGAATCTCAGAGAAAATCCGCTCAGGCGAGAGGATCGGCGCAGAAGAGGCCCTGGCACTGTATCAGCAGGCTGATCTGCACACGCTTGGCATCCTGGCGGACTCTGTTAGACACCGGCTTCATCCGGAACCTATTGTCACCTATGTGATAGACCGGAATATAAACTACACCAATATCTGCATATCAGGCTGCAAGTTCTGTGCATACTATTGCGAGCCCGGCAAGGATGGCGGCTACATACTGGACCACCAGGAACTGGAGAAGAAGATAGAGGAGACCAAGGCCCTTGGCGGAACCCAGGTCCTGCTGCAGGGCGGACTCCACCCTGACCTGCCCCTGGAATTCTATGAAGATATGGTCAGTTTCATCAAATCAAAAGGGATTCACTGCCACTGCTTCAGCCCTCCTGAAATAGTCCATTTCTCCAAGATTTCGGGATTGAGCATCAGAGAGGTGCTGGAGAGGCTGAAGGCAGCAGGTCTGGATTCCATCCCGGGCGGAGGGGCAGAGATACTGGTGGACAGGGTACGGGAAAAGATAGCTCCCAGGAAGGCCTCTGCCCAGGAGTGGTTAGATGTGATGGAAGAGGCCCACAATCTCGGGCTGAGGACCACTGCCACCATGATGTTTGGACATATTGAGACCCCAAGGGAACGGATCATCCATATGGACAGGCTAAGGCAGGTACAGGATCGTACCGGCGGATTTACTGCATTTATTCCCTGGCCATTCCAGCCTGGAAACACGGCTATAGAAACCAGGTCCGCTACAGCCCATGAATACCTGAAGCTCCTGGCCGTGAGCCGAATATACCTGGATAACTTCGACAATATCCAGGCATCATGGGTTACCCAAGGGCCAAAGGTTGCACAGGTGTCCCTCTTCTATGGGGCCAATGATTTTGGCAGCACCATGATAGAGGAGAATGTTGTTGCAGCAGCAGGCGTAAGCCACAGGCTGTCAGAACAGGAGATAAGGCGACATATCACTGAGGCAGGTTTTGAGCCAAGGCAGAGGCTCATGGATTATCGGCTGGTATCGTAGGCTATCACCACAGGTTCATGGTGATACGATCAATCCAAACCTTCACAGGTGGTGAAAAAACGGCTTGATGGCTTGACCATAAACTTGAAAGTAAGGCCCCATGATGGCACAAAAAGGGTGATTCGGCTGGGATAACGGATCGTTCCTCTCTTGCTCTCCTTTTGATCATTTATCAACATAAGTTCATCATCGTATGCGACCTGAAACTCCTTTGACTGGACAAGTATGGGCAGAAATCCAGGGTTGGAAAAGATAGCCTTGAATCCCTTGCTGTCCAGTAATCCTGAATAACATAGGGCATCTGGTCTGCATGAAACACCATTTTCATAGCCATGGCAGAGCAGCAGCCAGGGGTTCAGGGCAAAACCCAGCAACACCTTGAACCTTTCCGCATCGAACCTCTGTTCCAGGATTGAGAAAAACCTTCCATGATAAACCTCACCGTTGCGCGGAAGCCGAATCTCTGTATTGCCCTGCATGGACACCACCTGAAAAAGACTAGTGCCAAAGGGACCGGTACCACGCATCATGAGGGTTGCCGACGAGAGATCACGATCCCCCTTTTCACCATAGGTAAAACGGATGGTACAGTTGATCCAGGGCGTTTCATCTTCTGGCTGAACCATCTTGAGCTTTCCATGAAGTTCAATAGAGCGAATCTCATGCCCGAGATTACAAATGGCATCTGCAGCCTCCCTGGCAGAGACAGTGACCGGCCCTTCAGGTATCGAGGGTTTGGGTCTTGAAGCACAACCGGCCACCAGAACTGCTGTTACAACCAGGCCCAATAAACAGATAAAAAAACTGGTCAGTGATGGGTGGCAGATACCAACTCCATGTTTATCTTTCTCTTTACTGAACATGATCCTGTTCAAGCTTGTCACCATGCGATTTAAGAAATTTGAGATAAAAAGGGGGACTAAAATGGACAACAACATCTTTATAACATGTCCTGCATGCGGTGCAAAAAACAGAATTCCCGCGTCCAAACTTCATCTCGCTCCCAAGTGCGGCCGGTGCAAGGAAGGGTTACCGCTAACCTCTATGTCAGGTCCTGTAACAGTGACGGATAGCAATTTTGCTTCCCTTATAGCCGGGACCAAACCGGTGCTGATAGACTGCTGGGCGCCATGGTGCGGACCATGCAGGATGATAGGGCCCATAATTGAAGATCTGGCAAGACAGTATAGCAACCGTGCAATCATAGGGAAGTTGAATGTGGATGAAAACCCCACGGTGTCACAGCAATATGGGATTCGCAGCATACCCACCATTTTACTCTTCAAAAATGGCCGGCTTGCAGATACCATTGTGGGGGCAGTCCCAAAAGATCAGATCGAGGCACGGTTAAAGGCAATCCTGTAAAACGGGCCTCACCTACAAAGGAGAAGAGAGATGAGCAACATCAGCTTTGGTGCCATCAAAAAGTTGGATGGAAATCCAGATTTTGTATGGGAGAGAGTGGAAGTAGCTCTGGGAGAGAGGAGCTATCCCATACTGATAGGTCCGGGCCTAATGACCCAGATCCCCGAGTTTCTCCAGGAGCATCCTTGCGGTAACAGGTATTTCATAGTTACAGACTCCAATGTTAGGGAGCTCATAGGAGAAGACCTTCTCAAAATTCTGGAGCAGGAGGGGATAGAGGCAGAGCTGATAGATTTTCCCGCTGGTGAAGAGAAAAAGAATCTCTCCACCATTGAACAGATGGCCAGACAGATGGTGCGTGGCGGTGCAGACAGAAAGAGTGCAGTAATTGCCCTTGGCGGGGGCGTTGCAGGGGACATGGCGGCATTTCTGGCCTCCATCTACATGAGGGGAATCCCTTTTGTCCAGATCCCTACCACATATCTTGCCCAGGTTGACAGTTCTGTAGGAGGAAAAACAGGGGTAAACCTGCCTGAGGGCAAGAACCTTATCGGGACATTCTGTCAGCCAAAGGCGGTGTTTGCTGACATAGGATCACTCTCCACGCTGCCTCAATCAGAGATCAGGAACGGCCTTGCCGAGGTGGTCAAATATGGAATGATCCAGGACCCTGAGCTCTTTGCCTTTCTCGAAAAGAACTGGTGGGACGTGGTAAATCTGGAGCCCCATGTCACCTGCCACATTGTGAAACGTTCCTGTGAGATCAAAGCGGACGTTGTAGCAAGGGATGAACTGGAGGGTGGCCTCAGGAGGATACTCAACTTCGGTCACACCATTGGCCACGCAGTGGAAACAGTCTCAGGATATACCATATCCCATGGGGAAGCTGTGGCAATGGGGATGGTTGCGGTGTGCAGAATTGCTGAAAACAAGGGATGGTTCAGCAGGGAAGACCGGGAACGGCTGGTAA
>JALSKY010000300.1 GCA_026988585.1 Deltaproteobacteria bacterium | reverse complement strand
GCTCGCCCCCTGACCTCCTCATGGGAAATCTCAGAAAGATGACTATCCATCCTCTCTCCCTCTGCCCTGTCTTCCGACTCTCCAAGGCCAACGGTATAGACCTGCCCTGGAATTACAGAGGAACCGAAGATTGGCAACTCAGGAAACCTCGCATGCACCAACTGTTTAGCCAGCTCCAGCTCACCATCTGCAAGAGAACGGCTGCCTGTAAGGATTGCAGCATCTGCACGTTCAAGCCCGGCTATTGGCTCTCTCAGATCCCCACCAGGGAAGACCCTCCCTGAAGAGAAAGGGGCTGGAGCAGGCAAGAGCACCAGGTCCAGATCCCGCTCCAATTTCAGATGCTGAAATCCGTCATCCAACACAAGCAGCTCTGCGCCAAGCTCCTTTACTGCCAGCCTGCCAGACCTCCACCTGTTGCTCCCGGCTATGACAGGCACCCCTTTAAGAGAACAAGCCAGCAGATATGCCTCATCACCAGCCTCTTCCGGTGTTGACAGTACCGACTCAGCAGTTGAAACCACAAGCGGTCCCTTTCCTGCCCTGCCACCATACCCCCTGGTAAGTATCGCCGGTCTGATTCCCTGGGCACTAAAGTGTCTGCAGATGAAGATCACATGAGGTGTCTTGCCTGTGCCGCCCATGCTCAGATTACCAACACTGATGACCGGCCTTTCAAGCCTTATGGACCTTAAAAATCCCTTTTGAAATGCCCTCAGTCTAATCCTCATCAATCCTGCATAGAGAGGAGAAAGGGGACGCCCTAGTCTGAAAAACCATTTCACGGCACTGGGGCCTGGATCAAACATTTTCACCAATCTGATCTCCTGCCTCATAGGCAACAGGGAGGTCCAGCATGACATGGAGTTGCAGCTCAAATATATACAGAATTATCAGACTTACCAAAATAGTTGCGGAAAAGAGATGCGGAGTTAAAATCATTTCAGGTACTCCTTGATAATATCTGCATATCTCTTTGTTATTCCGTTGTTTTTTTGAACGAGATCCATGGCTGAGATACCTGCGTTCCTTCTTGCGGTTTCATTCTCTCTCAACCTTTGAACCACTCTGAACAGCTCTTCAGGATCCTTGACCATAAATCCCCCCCCCTGTTCCACCAAGGCATCTGCTGCCTCTTTTATACTCTCTACATACTGTCCATAAATCACCGGAACCCCTATGGCTGCAGGTTCCAGGAGGTTATGTCCGCCTACAGGAACCATCGTCCCACCCACAAAGGCCAGATCCGCCAAACAATAGAGCCTTTGCAACAACCCCAGGACATCTATCACTACAACCTTGTTATGCTCAGCCTGTTCCGGAGTCAAATCGGACCATAGGGCTGCATCCAGGCCGTATCGGAGAAAAATCTTCTGAACCGCATGGGCACGGGCTGGATCTCTTGGTGCCACCACCATTCGGAAAGGGCCATGACCATCGGAGACCTTAAGGAATAGCTGTGCCAGAATCGACTCCTCTCCATGATGCGTACTGCCAGCCACAAGTGTGAACTCCCTGCTGCATGGCCCGGTCAACGGATAGAGCTCCCGGTGATCACCATTCGGCAAGGGTGTCAACCCCATATCAAATTTGAGATTGCCTGGAGAGGAAACCTTTTCAGCAGGGATACCAAGCTGCAGAAGCCTGTTTCTGTCATGATCCGACTGCATCAACAGGGAAGAAAAATTACCGTACAGAAAATCTGCTGCCCATGGCAACAGTGAAAGACGGGCAGCAGCCCTCTCCGAAATGGAACCATTCACCAGTAAAACAGGCAGGTCTTTTCCAGATAGATACCAGATCAGGTTCGGCCAGATATCTGTCTCCATCAGAACAAAACAACGCGGATTCAAGGCATCTACAACCCTTTTTACTACAGGTAACAGGTCAAAAGGCAACACTCCCCAGGATGCCCCTATCCTGCCGGCCATCTCCGCCACAGCCTTGCAACCGGTTGCAGTAGAGGCGGTGAGATGGAGAGGGACCCGCCCGGAGAGATCATTGGCCAGCTGTTTTACCAATCCTGCAGAACTCTTCACCTCACCATAGGAGAGACAGTGAAACCACAACGGTCTCTGATCCATACCATGCCGCATGGATGGCCTGACTGCCGGCAACCGTATGCCAAGCCGCCCACAGATCTGACTGCGGTACTTCTTTCGCACTGCCTGGTAGAGAAGAAATGGTGGAAGAACAGCAGGAGCCGTTATACCCTGCATAATGTTATAGGCCCAAAGGGGCCATTTTTTCCTGCTATTTTCCTTTCTCAAATTAAGACCTCTTCCATACTGACTTTTTTGGCCTGCCTTAATCCCTGCAGCGGGTTACCTTGTTAAAGGGAAGTTTGGCATAAAATCTTACTCCGCCCCATATCTTCTTGCCTGATAGAGCATACAAGAACGGCCGGAGCTTTTCTTTACGGTTACAGCAGGCAAAACAGGTCCCTTAAAGCCATAGGCCCTGCAGCCATAGGGCCGGTCTCTCTCCCAGGTAATATAGAAATGGCGACACTGACGACAATCAATTCTCTTGCCACCTGGCCTTTTGCAAATTTTCCCATCCATATTGTTGAGCAACATTCCAGACTATTTAACTATTTTCAAGGTGCAGTGAATTATATCGCAGCATGAGGTATATTGTCTTTTGATGGCACCAATAAGAATCCAAAAATTTCTCTCTATGGCAGGGGTCTGCTCCAGAAGAAAAGCTGAAGAGCTGATATCCCAGGGAAAGGTCAGGGTCAACGGCACTGTCTGTACCAGACTCGGAACCAAAATCGATCCGGAGAAGGACCGAATAGAACTGGGCGGACACTCTATAACCCTTCCTGCCTCCCAAGCAGAACATATCTATCTGGCGTTCCACAAACCAAAAGGGATTCTTACTACCCTCATGGACCCTCAGGGCAGACCTACAATAAAACCATTGCTGGAAGAATTCACCAAGAGACGGATCTTTCCAGTGGGTCGTCTGGACAAAGACAGTGAGGGGTTGCTTATCTGCACAAGTGATGGCGAGCTGGCCAACAGGCTCATCCATCCGAGATACAAGGTTGAGAAGGTATATCTTACCACTGTAACCGGTCATCCTGACAGGAAGAAGATAGAAAGACTGAGAGAAGGGGGGATAGAGATCCAGGGCAAACCGATAAAACCGTGCAAGATAAGGGTGATCAGGAAAGGCAGGGATCAAACCACCTATGAAGTAATCCTGAAAGAGGGGAGAAAGAGACAGATCCGCGAGATGTTCCGGTCCGTGGGTCACAGGGTCATCAGGCTTAGAAGAACCTCTATCGGACCGGTGCAGATAGGCAACCTGAAGCCAGGCCAGGCGCGTGATCTGTCCGAACATGAGATAAATGAACTCAGAAAGGCTGCCGGACTGACGAATGAAAAACTTCACAGCAATACCCACGGCATCAATAGAACTGACAACAACAGAAGAGAACGGAAGCTAAAAAGGGGAAATAGACCTGACAACAGAACGGGGCAAGGTTGAAAAACGAGATCAAACAGATATCTTGTAATCCTTGATCTTATAAAGCAGGGCGGGAAGACTTATCTCCAGCATATGAGCCGCCTTGGTCTTGTTACCACCCGTCTTCAAAAGTGCCCGTTTTATCAAACGCTTTTCCAGTATACGCGCATTTTTCTTAATGGAAAGAGAGAGCTCGCCAAGGCCATGATCAGCAGGCACGCTCTCATCACCCTCATCAATTATCCTGAGTTCTGACGGGAGATCCTCAACCTGAATATAATCACCATCCGTTAGGACCATTGCCCTCTCTATAACATTTTCAAGCTCTCTGACATTGCCTGGCCAACGATACTCCAGAATGAGCTGCATCGCTTCTGGACTTACACCGAGGACCCTTCTCGGAGCAATCTCTTTGTTGTATTTCTCTATAAAGTGATCTACAAGAAGACGCACGTCATCCAGCCGTTCCCGAAGAGGAGGTATCACAATAGTAAGGACATTTATCCGGTAGTAGAGATCCTCCCTGAACTCACCCTTTCTCACCAGACGGCCCAGATCCTTTGCTGTTGCAGCCACCACCCTGACATCCACCTTTATGCTCTCATTGGAGCCAACAGGACGGATCTCCTGATCCTGCAGGACACGAAGTAGCTTTACCTGCAGAGGCATGGGCAAGTCTCCCAGCTCGTCCAGAAAGATGGTGCCACCATCAGCCTCTTGAAACAGACCCTTCTTTGAGCGGACCGCATCGGTGAATGCCCCCTTTACATGGCCAAAAAACTCGCTTTCAAGCAGGTTTTCAGGGATTCCACCACAGTTGACCGCTACAAAAGGCCTATCCTTACGGATACTGTTATAATGGAGCGCTTTTGCCACAAGTTCCTTGCCTGTGCCGCTCTCACCGGTTATCAGGACTGTGGTCTTATAATCCTTGACCTTGTCGATAACCTCAAATATCCGCTCCATGGCCGGACTTTTGGCAATAATATTGGAAAAAGAAAAACGGTCCTCAATATTCTTCCTCAAAAGCCTGTTTTGATGTTCTAACTCAAGATATCTCTCAACCCTGTGAAGGACGAACTGGAGATGGCGCTTGGTCACCGGCTTGGGCAGATATTCTGCTGCCCCCTGCAACAGGGTCTCAAAACCCTTTGCAGCATCTGCCTGCCCGGAGATCACGATGAAATTGGTAGAGATGTTGGATTCTTTTAAAAAATCCAGGAGATCAAGGGCGATACGCCTGCCCTCATGTGCCGGGTCGGAGAGCTCCGGTGCCTCTTCAAGATAATAATCGCAAATGACAAAATCAAAATCCCTTCTTTTTAGAAGAGTAACACCCTGATTGTAACCGTCTGCCTGACTTACATCATAATTCCCAATATTTTCCAGCATCTTACTGATAGATGTCCGGATCTCAGGCTCATCATCTATGACCAATACTTTCTTGGATACCATAGTTGTGATATATCATAAAATAATTTACTTTTCAGCAAAAAATTATTCAAATTTCATAAAATTCCGTAAAAAAACAGTAAAAAAGGTGAGGCAGTGCAGGTTTTCGCCTACAAAAATCAAAAAAATATCAGAAAAAAGAAGAGAAAGGGAGTATAACGGATGAGCAGTGGGTTATCCGGCAAGGAGATGCAGATACCAGGTCATGAGTGTACTGCCCCAAAACAGGGCCACAACAGCCCCAAAAGATAGAAAGGGCCCAAAGGGAATCTGATAGTATCGGCCTCCACGGGCAACGGCCATCATGAACAGACCTATTACAGTTCCGGTAAGGGCGCTGACCAGGATGATTACAGGCAGAAGCTGCCAACCAAGAAAGGCCCCTATCATTGCCAACAACTTTATATCTCCCCCTCCCATACCGATTCTTCCAGTAAGAACATAATAGAGCCAGGTTACAATATAGAGGACTCCGCCCCCGGCAAGAATGCCTATGACAGAATCCAGAGGAGACACCCCGCCAGGCAGCAGAGAGGCGCAAAAGCCAAGGATTATACCAGGAAGAGATATTTGATCAGGTATGATCTTGTGATCCAGATCTATAAACGAGATGACAACAAGTGCAGCACAGAAGATGAAATATATGAAAAATTCCTGAGAGATACCAAAATGGAGATAAACTCCAACTGAGATCACCCCTGTCAGAAACTCCACCAACGGATAACGAAAGGAGATAGAAGCCTTACAAATAGAGCATCTTGCCCTGAGCATAAACCAACTCAGCAGCGGTATATTTTCCCACCACCGCAAAGAATGACCGCAAGATGGACAGGCAGACCCAGGCCTGACAACAGACCGGTTGGCTGGAATCCGGTAGATACAGACATTAAGAAAACTTCCGATACAGGCACCAGCCCAGAAAATAAAAAAAAGCAACAAAATCTGCTCTGGCTGAGAATCAACCATGGGTCTCTTCAGCTTCATCAACAGTTTTAGGCAAATCCTCTCCTTCTATGGTACGGAATTCTATGGTATGCGGAGGCATCATCTGTAATTGAAGCTCTCCCCTGCTCACCATATCCAGGTAATCTGCCCTCAACTGCTGTAACTTGGACAAGGTCCTGACAAATCGTGAATATATTTCGTAGTATCCGGATTGGGATGGCTCAAAACGTACCTGAACGAACTGCATCCCAAGCCCTTCACTCTCATTGCCCGTGTGGTGTACATACCCCTTGAGGGCAATGGCACCTACAACTGGTATA
>JALSKY010000299.1 GCA_026988585.1 Deltaproteobacteria bacterium | reverse complement strand
CCATGTGACAGGCACCAAGGAAGTGGTTGCCAACTGGCAAGCCATAAAGGCGGATGAAGCCAGAAAAAAGGGGAAGAAAAAAGGGGTGTTGGGAGATCTACCCAGGGCAATGCCTGCCCTTCAGAAGGCTTACAGGCTTGGGGAACGGGCAAGCCGGATAGGCTTCGACTGGGAAAAGCCGGAACAGGTGATGGAAAAGGTGAAAGAGGAGCTATCTGAACTGCAAATGGCTATGGAGCAAGGTGATGAAAAATCTGCAGGAATAGGGCCGAAGCTGGTTGAAGAGATGGGTGATCTCCTCTTTTCCATGGCCAATCTCGCAAGAAAATTGGATATCAGCCCTGAAGATGCCCTTCAGCA
The DNA here is from genome assembly GCA_026988585.1 of Deltaproteobacteria bacterium. GTDB lineage: Bacteria > Desulfobacterota > Dissulfuribacteria > Dissulfuribacterales > QOAL01 > JALSKY01. The sequence continues at coordinate 5,913 of JALSKY010000299.1, read as the reverse complement.
GGCCAACGCCAAATTCAAGGAGCGATTCCAGAAGATGGAGGCCCTGATAGAGGCAGATGGAAGAGATATACACAGCATGCAGCTCCCTGAACTGGACAGCTACTGGGAACAGGTCAAGAAAGAGGAAGCATCCACAGGAACAGATAGATCACACCTTGCCCATCCAGATAAAAGTGATCACCAACTATATACCGATGACAAGTAGTGAAGACAGTTTCAGGGTATCAGACCAACCATTTTTGAAGATCAGGATTTTATTCCCATGTCAACAGAGTTTCCCAAGAGATTCGATGTACTGGTAGTTGGCGCAGGCCATGCAGGATGTGAAGCAGCCCTGGCAGCAGCCAGGCTTGGTGCATCTACATGCCTTCTCACCATCAATCTGGACTGTATTGCACAGATGAGTTGCAATCCTGCCATTGGCGGGCTTGCCAAGGGACACCTGGTACGGGAGATTGATGCCCTCGGCGGAGAGATGGCAAGGAATGCCGATGCAACAGGTATTCAGTTCAGAAGATTAAATCTCTCCAAAGGACCGGCAGTAAGGGCCAGGCGTGCCCAGTCGGACAGACTTCTATACCGGCTCAGAATGAAGAAGATTATAGAAAACCAGGAGAATCTACAGATAATTCAGGCCATGGCCGGTGAGATACTGGTACAGGATGGCAGGTGTCAGGGAATCATCACCACTACCGGACAGGCCATCCGCTCAAAAACCGTAATAATCACAACAGGGACCTTCCTCAGGGGACTCATTCACATTGGCATGGAACAGTTTCCTGCTGGCAGGATGGGTGATCCTCCCTCCAACCGGCTTTCCAGGTCCATTGAAAAACTGGGATTCAGGATGGGGCGTCTCAAGACCGGAACCACCCCTCGTCTTCACTGGAGATCAATAGATCTCTCAGGTCTGGAGAGACAGGATAGCGATGATCCTCTTCCCTTCTTTTCAACCATGACCTGCAGGGCCAGGCTGCCCCAAAGGCCCTGCTATATCACCTACACCAATGAGAAGACCCATGAGATCATAATGAAGGGGTTAGACAGATCGCCACTTTTTACAGGGATCATAAAAGGGGTCGGGGCCAGATACTGTCCATCCATAGAGGACAAGGTGTTCAGATTCAGGGAGAAGCCGAGACACCAGATATTCCTTGAACCGGAAGGACTTGAGACAGTAGAGGTCTATCCCAACGGAATCCCCACAAGTCTTCCGGTAGATCTGCAGCTTGATATGGTTCGATCCATAAAGGGACTTGAAAAGGCTGAGATACTCCGTCCTGGCTATGCCATCGAATATGACTACAGTGATCCGGTGCAACTCAAACACACCCTGGAGACCAAACTGGTGAACGGGCTTTACTTTGCAGGACAGATAAATGGCACATCGGGCTATGAAGAGGCAGCTGCCCAGGGGCTGATGGCAGGAATAAATGCAGTACTGCGGATCCGCGGCTGTGAGCCCCTGATCCTTGACCGGTCACAGGCATATATCGGGGTACTCATAGATGATCTGGTTACAAAAGGGACCCGTGAACCTTATAGAATGTTTACATCAAGAGCTGAATACCGGCTGCTGCTCAGGGAAGACAATGCTGATCTTCGCCTTACACCAATAGGCCGGAATATAGGCCTGGTAACAGATGAGCAATGGGAACTATACAGAAACAGGAAGAGAAGATTCCAGGAGCTGATGCAGAAGCTGCAGGAAATACGCATCTCCCCTCTACCTGAGATAAATGCCTGGCTGGAATCCATGGGATCTGCTGCCATCAAACAGGGCATCTCCCTGCTTGAACTGCTCAAACGGCCGGAGATCACTCTGCCTGCCCTGCAGGAGCGGTTTTCAGAAATAGGCTTCGTGGATATGGACACTATGGAGCGGGTGGAGATAGAAACTATGTATGGCGGATATATCAAACGGCAGATGGATGAGATAGAGAAATTCAGGAGATGGGAGGGGATGAAACTCCCGGAACACCTTGATTACAGCCAGATCCCTGGACTCTCCAGGGAAGTTGTGGAAAAACTTACAGAGATAAGGCCAAAAAGCCTGGGACAGGCATCCAGGATCTCAGGAATTACCCCAGCAGCCCTTACTGCTGTCCGGATCCATCTCAAAAAACATGGCTGGAATCCGCCAAAAGAGGGAGATGTTCAGGAAACAGGATAAAGACAGCTCCATGGACCGCTGGACACTCCCGGATCTTCTGGATCTAGAGTTTCTGCTTACCAGGGATAGCAAAAACGGAATTCCGGACAGCCATCTTTCAGAAGAGCTGATAAAACGGGACAGACAGATCTTTCTCCAAGCCCATGAGGAATGCAGGGAGGAAAGAATGTCAGAACAGGAGATGAACTCCTGCCTTCTGCGTCTCTGGGTAGAGAAGATGCGCGATCTCGCCAGCACGCCGCTTCCAGGTCAGCTCTTCAGTGAAGCGTTGAGATTGGGGATGGTGATAGTTGCCCTGCTCTGTTTTGTCTCAGGATGGTTAGCGGCCAGCTCCATCCTGGACTATTCCGGCGCGAGGCCTGTAAACGCAGGCATCTTTTTCCTCCTTTTCGTCCTGCTTCAATTAATGATTCTCGCCATTCCGCTGTTGACCTTAGCCATCAAACATATTTTTGCCCAGGATCCCTTTCCTATCTCTGTTTCCCTGGCAAAGAAATTCATCTTCTTCATCATCCATCAGATGGTGCGATTCAGAAGAGACCATCTCCCTGACCAGCAACAGATAACGATCTTCATGTCCAGGATTAAAGATGTCAAAAAGGGATATGCCATCCTGTTTATGCTACCCTTTTTCCGAATTACACAGACAGGTGCGCTCTGTTTCAATCTTGGTGTCCTGCTAACCCTCATCTTGCGGGTTACAGGTACAGATCTGGCATTTGGATGGGAATCTACCCTGCAGTTCAGCAGCAGCTGGGTTCATCGTCTCGTTGAACTGTTTGCATCTCCGTGGGCCTGGCTTCTTCCTGAAGGGCATGGTTATCCCACCTTGCAACAGATTCAGGAGAGCCGGATCGTCCTGAAAGAGGGAATAGGCCGGATCCCTATGGATGCCCTCAGATCATGGTGGCCATTTCTTGCACTGAGCGTCTTCTTTTATGGGATATTGCCACGTCTGTTGCTGATCATAGCGAGTCTCTGGATTCAAGGCCGTATGCTGAAAAGACAAGGTTTCAATACTGCATTGGAAGCGAATCTGATCAGACGGATGAAGACCCCAATGGTCTCCACACACAGTCCTGAAACGGGAACAAGAACCGGCACCGATCCAAAACTGCTCAAGCGGAACCGATGGGAAAAGAGACCATCCAGCAAGACTGAAGGACAAGAGACAGTCGATCACAGCAAGAGTTCAAGCAATAAAGTGAAAAGGACTGAGGAAACCAAAGAGGTCAGGGATGGGACTGCAGTTTTCATGGTCATTCCAGGTGAACTCAGGGGACTGGTCCAGGAAGAGCAACTGATCCTTTCTTTTCAGAGAGTCGCCGGCCTCTCAACTGCTGTGCATCCCATCTACACATCTGAAGAGTTTTGCGATCCTGCTGAACAGGCGGAGCGGATAAGCAGGAGAATCTCCTCTCCCGGGTTGGAAAAGGGCCAGATTCACCTGGTGCTCGTGCAGGAGGCGTGGCAGCCTCCGATAAATGAGTTTATGCGATTTATTCAAACCTTAAAAAACAAACTACACCCAGACTCTTTAATCACCATAGCACTTATAGGCAAACCGGATCCCCAGGGACGGATATCTTCCCCTTCTGAAACAGAGATAGGGATATGGCATAAGAAGGTGATGAATACCGGAGATCCCTATCTCGATCTCCTCACTATCCCTGGGAATGGATACTAAAACAGGAAACAGTGCCATGGATAAAAAGATACCTGCATTTGCTGTACTTGGTCATCCAAACGAAGGAAAATCATCAGTGCTATCCACACTGGCAGAGGATGATTCTGTCCGTATCAGTCCGCTCCCAGGGGAAACCAGGGAGTGCCGCCGGTTTCCGGTGATCATAGACAACGAGGAGGTAATGACCTTCATAGACACCCCGGGCTTTCAAAATCCTGGGGCAATCCTTGCCTGGATGAGGAATTATTCCGGGCCACGGCATGAACTGCTCAACTCTTTCATAGAGAGCCACAGGGAGATTCCGGATTTCCAGGACGACTGCTGTCTGCTTGAGCCTCTGGTGCAGGGGGCCCTGATCATCTTTGTGGCCGATGGGTCAAGGCCTATCAGAAATACGGATCGAGCGGAGATGGAGATCCTTAGGCTTACCGGTATACCGAGAATGGCAGTCCTGAACTGTAAACAGGAGTGTCAACATTTCAAAGAGGAGTGGTTGTCAGAGTTTCGTCAACACTTCAATGCCATCAGGGAATTTAATGCAGTAAAGGCAACATATGCAGAGAGGATAGCACTGCTGGAAAGCCTGAAGGCCGTTGACCAGGGGATGGAACCGATCCTTGCTGAGGTGATTGATGCATTCAAAAAGGATTGGCAAAACAGGATCCACTCCACTGCAGATCTCATGATCCAACTCCTCACAGATATCCTGGGATACAAAAAATCCGTAGCCTTGAACCGGTCGAACCCGATGGGATCGGACAGGAAATCCAGGATAAAAAAACAGATACTGGATGAATTCAACAACTATTCCAGGAAAAGGGAGCAGGAGATTCATCAGGATATCAAAAGGCTCTTCAAACACAGGGCCTTTCAGTATCGACTCCCTGAACATGGACTGCTGGACCAGGACCTTTTCAGCAAAGAGACATGGAGACTCCTTGGCCTCAGCAAAAAACAGCTCATGGTGTCAGGGGCAGTTGGTGGAGCTGCAGTTGCTGCTGCTGCCGACCTTGCACTGGGTGGGGCATCTCTCGGATTTTTCTCCATGTTAGGAGGAATAGCAGGGGCTGCAACCGCATACAAGAGTGCGGAAAAGGCACCCAGGGTACGGATTCCTGGGATTCAGATCACCACTCATGAGATCACCATTGGTCCGGTACAAAACCCCCAGTTCATGTATATTCTCATGGACCGGGCTCTCCTCTATTTTCGCTATCTCATCAACTGGGCGCATGGCCGCAGGGATTATGCAACGGTGGACCTAAAACACGACACAGAAGAAAAGACAGGCGATACCAGCAGATGGACCATTGAGGAGAGAAAGATCTGCCACTCATTTTTCACTGCTGTAACAGGAAAGGAGAGGATGGATCTTGAAGAGACCAGAAACAGGATGCATGAACTCCTGACCAAAAAACTCACCTCCATCTCCGAAGAGAGATAGGATCAGATCATCCAGAGGCCGCCTGTTTTTTTGAATTGAAACAGTGAGTTATCTCTGCAGAGCTCCTGCCCTTCAGGGCCTCAATGGTGCAGAAAAGCTCCAGGCATACAGTTCTAAGTGGCAGTATTCCATACTATCCACCAACTGCACCCGCCATTTTGAATATGGGCAGATACATGGCCACAATGATGGAACCGATGGTACCCCCAAGAAAAACTATCATGAACGGTTCGATCAGGCTGGTCAGGGCCTCTACGGCAGTATCCACCTCCTGATCATAAAAATCAGCTATTTTGCCAAGCATGGTATCAAGGGCACCAGTAGTCTCACCAACGGCTATCATCTGCACCACCATGGCCGGAAAGATACCGCTTTCCTCCAGAGGTTGGGCAATGGTCCTTCCCTCGGCAATACTGGCCTTGACCCTCTTGATAGCATTTTCAACAACCTTGTTTCCGGCAGTGGCTGCTGCCACGTTCAAGGCCTCGATGATAGAGACACCGCTGTTGATAAGGGTTCCAAGGGTTCGGGTAAACTTAGCAACAGCAACCTTCCTGATAAGAGGTCCAAATACCGGCGCCTTGAGCAGAAGCCGATCTATTACCAGCT
>JALSKY010000298.1 GCA_026988585.1 Deltaproteobacteria bacterium | reverse complement strand
TTTTTATTTTTTCTCAGTGCTTTGTCTTCTGCTACCCATTCAGGTACCTGCCTGTATAACGCCTTTTGCGGGGCTGCAGATGGAAAATCAAGGGGGTCTTCTTCAGTCTCCTCTGCACAATCCCAGCCATAACGGTTTGTGCCAGGGATATCGAGGATCAGAAACCTCTTCTTCTCAAGGTCGATCCCCTTACTGCTGTTATGAAATTTTACTGTTGCAGTGGCAGCCAGGGCTGGATAAAAGTGGTTTTGACCTGTGGGGTCCGGCTCATACCTCTGCTCTATGGATCTGTCCAGAACAGGCATCTCCATATATTCATCCAAGGCAGTGTCATTGAGAGATGAGATGGCCTCCTGACTCTCATCTGCCAGTTCTGAAGCTGTTCCGGCATCCTGTAGCCGGACAGCCTTTTGCCCTGCCATGAGCGCGGAGATCTCCTCTCCCCGGAGGGGGCCTTTCAGGAAGCTCATGACCCAACGGGTGGTGAACAGTCTGGCCTGATCCATGTGGGCGCTCTTGAGGAAGAAGGTCCTCTTTTTGAGGTTGCTGATGAGTGTTGTCCGTTTCAGCCGTTGAGCCTTGCTATCTTCCTTGTCTGCAAGGCCATGTATCACCCTCTCTATGTCCTGTTTTGTCTGAAGTCTGCCTATAAACCATGTGCCGATATTGGAGAGCCCGCGATAGTCCAGATCCACAGGATTTTGCGTGCTCAGGACGATTCCTGTGCCATATGCCCTGGCCTGCTTCAGCAGGGTGAGCATCGGGCCTTTGGATGGAGGATTCTTGACAGGCGGGAAATATCCGTAAATCTCATCCATGTACAGGAGTGTTCTCAGGCCTGATGCCCCGCTTTTGGAACGCATCCATGCTATGTAACGGTTAAGCAGGAGCGTTACGAAAAACATCCTTTCGGAATCATTGAGGTGTGAGATGGAAAAGATTGCTATGCGTGGTCTGCCATCATCACCGTAAAGGAGTTTCTGGATATCTAAGGGATGTCCCTGAAGCCAGCTCATGAAGGATGGAGAGGCCACTACTGAATTGAAACGGTTGGCCAGTTGAAACCTCTGTTCTTCCGGATAGAATCTGTTTATTGGCAAAACCCCTATCTTTTTGAACCCGGGCTGAATTATTGATGTGATGAGTCCTTCGATGGTCAGGGGAATTCCCTTTCTCCAGCTTCGGGCAATGATCTGGGAAAGCAGAATGTACTCTTTGCTCTCTAAAGGGGCCGCTTCTATCTCTATCAGGGAGAGAATTCCGCTGACAGTGGTGGTCAGATAGCTGCTGAAGCTGTCTGAATCGGTCATTATCTCCGGCCCAGGGGATTGCAGGGAACTCATGAGGTCTATGGGGATCCCTGTTGTGGAGCCTGGTGTATAGATGGTTTTGGGAATATCTCTGCATTTTGCTGCCCTTTCTGGAGGCTGTCCCCAGGAAGCAGTGCCATCTTTCCAGGTCTTGGCGGTTTTGACAGCATATTCCCTGGGGTCCTCCCCCTTGGCCATGGCCTCTTCCCGCACCCAGGGTTCAAAACTTTCAGGCCGGAATTCCGGATCTACAAGAAGCAGATTTCCCATATCTCCCTTGGGATCGATGACAATGGCCGGGATATTGTCCATGGCCGCTTCCTCGATCAGGGCTATTCCAAGGCCGGTCTTGCCGCTTCCAGTCATTCCGATTATGGCTGCATGGGTAGTGAAATTCCTGTTTTTGATCAGGGTGAGATCCTCAGTAGCAGAGAGATCTGCAGGATCCAGGTCCTTGCCCAGGTAGAAGAGTCCTGCCTTTTCATATATCTGTTGCAACTCTTTCACGCTGTCCTGCCTTTCAATAAGAAATTGATGAAATCATACATCCTTGGGTAGAAATATATTATCTCGGCGTACTTGTGAGTTCCAGGCCGGAGACCAGGCTTGTTTCGCCCTGTTGAACTGATGAGGGTATGATCCTCTCTATCTCGCAGATCAGCTCTCTGATACCTTCGCCCTTTGCCGCAGAGATGAAAACCGCCCCAGGCCATCTCTTTTTCAGCCTTGTTACTGTTTCCTCATCTACGAGATCGATCTTGTTGAAGACCAGTATGGCAGGCTTTGTGGAGAGCCCCATCTCTTCAAGGAGATCCTGAGTGGTTTCCATCTCCTGAACCAGATAGGGGCTGGATGAATCCAGCACATGGATGAAGCCCCAGGCCTCTTCCAGCTCTTCCAGGGTGGCCTTGAACGCCTTCATTATTTCAGGGGGCATATTCTTGATAAATCCTACTGTGTCTGACAGGAGGATCTGTCTGCCATTGAGATAAAGGGGGCGTACTGCCGTGTCCAGTGTGGCGAAGAGCCTGTTCGCAGCCAGGACCCCGGCCTTGGTGATGCGGTTCAGGAGAGTCGATTTGCCGGTGTTGGTGTAACCAATTATGGAGACCTGGGGGATATTCCTCCGTTTCCTTCTCTTTCTCATCTCTGTTCGCTGTTTTTCCAGCTGTTTCAAGGACTTTTCCAGGGCACCTATCCGCTGTTTGATCCGGCGTCTGTCGATCTCCAGCTTGGTTTCGCCAGGTCCCTTGGTACCTATGCCACCTATCAGCCTGGACATGGCAGTACCCTTGCCTACAAGCCGGGGAAGCATGTATCTGAGCTGTGCCAGCTCTACCTGTACCTTGCCTCCTCTGGTCCTGGCATGCCGGGCAAAGATGTGAAGAATCAGTTGGGTTCGATCAATAACCTTGAGATCCGTAAGCTGGGCTATCTTGTTGGCCTGTACCGGGGTGAGATTCTGGTTGAAGACTATCATGGTGGCCCCGAGATAGAGGCCAGAGATCACAATATCCTGCAGCTTGCCCTTTCCCATGAGGAGTGCCGGATTGTATCTGTTCACCCTCTGATGGACCCTGGCGCAAACATCCACATTTGCAGTTCGTGCCAGCATCTCCAGCTCATCTAGGGTTCTGCCAGCGTCTTCTGTGCTGCCAGGGGATGCGTCTATCAGGATTGCCCTTTCCTCTGCGCTGCCGACCCCGAGAAGGCGGCATTTGCGTTCAATGTCTGATTCCAGTCCTTTGATAAAATTCAGGAAATCATGGGGCAGATCCTTTGGATGGGGCCATCTACTTATCTTCCATTTTTTCTGTTCATCATCAGGCGGGAGGAGATGCCCCATCCATGTGGTTGCGGGCAGTCCACTGTCCATCTCTATTACTGCCAGGGCATCTAACCTGAGCATGGCCAGGTCTGTAATATCTTCCTGGGTGAGCCCATGCCCCCTGGTGAACGTGGTGTGAATGCAGCGCAACCCCTTCAGACGGAAAGCGCTTCTGCGAAACTGTTCCAGATCCGGTATGAAGATACCGTGCTGATCTCCCACAATGACATGGGTAATGATCCCTTTGCGATTGATCAGGAGACCTACCTGACAATCGATATCAGAGCTGAGTTTTACAACGGTACGGGCAAGCTCCCTGGATATTATCTGGTCAGGATTGACCTTACGGCGGTAGAGCCGTTCCAGATCACGCCTCTCGCTGGGGGAAAGACCTTTTGTGTTTCCGTATATTTTTGCTATAGTGCCACAATCTCCTTTTGAACAATGATATTTGATATAATTATGGTGCTGCCTGGGGATAATTTCAAGATATCTGCAAAATTAAATCATTTTTCAAGGCTCAGGCAGCCGGGGTCCTGATAATGGAAAAAAGAGATCATCATAGATGCAAGGTGGTTGCCATCGCTAACCAGAAGGGTGGAGTTGGCAAGACCACCACAGCAGTGAATCTGGCAGCAGGGCTGGCCATGCTCAAGAGACAGGTTCTTCTTGTGGACTGTGATGCCCAGGCAAACGCCACCAGTGGCATAGGTGTTGAACCAAAATCTCTCTCTCTCAACCTGTTTCATCTGCTCACCATGCGTGCATCCATCAACCAGGTCATAATGAATACGGAACATCAAGGGCTCTCCATCCTTCCTGCATCTACAGAGCTTGTTGGAGTTGAGATGGAGCTGGCCCGGACAGAGGGACGGGAGATGGTTCTGAAACAGGTGCTAAGGGAGATCCGGGAAGAGTATGATTTCGTTGTGCTGGACTGTCCTCCATCTCTTGGCCTGATAACTGTGAACGCCCTTTCTGCTGCAGATTCTGTCATTATTCCGTTGCAGTGCGAATACTATGCCCTGGAGGGGCTCAGCCAGCTTGTGCAGTCTATCAGGGCAGTGAAGCATAGTTTGAATCCAAGGCTCCATATTGAGGGAATTCTTCTGACAATGTATGACAACCGAACCCGGTTGGGTTTTCAGGTGGCCAGAGAGGTGAGAATCCATTTCAGGGACCTGGTTTATCGCACCACCATACCGAGGAATATCAGGTTGAGTGAGAGTCCCAGTCATGGGCAGCCAATTTTTCAGTATGATCCCAGATCAAAGGGAGCAGAGAGTTATCTCTCCTTTGCAAAAGAATTTTTGGACAAGAACCGGAGGATCTCATGAGTCGCAAGGGTGGATTGGGTAAGGGACTTGGTTCCCTCATCTCCTCCAAGGACATATATGATGTGGAAGGGCCAGGGCTGATCACCTGCCCCATAGATAAGATCAGGCCGAACCCGAGACAGCCACGGACCACCATTCAGAAATCTGCCCTGGAAGAGCTGGCAGAATCCATCAGGAGACAGGGATTGATCCAGCCTCTCGTGGTTCGGGAAGAAGGAGACGGCTATCTTCTCATTGCAGGTGAGCGCCGCTGGCGTGCTGCCCAGATGGCCGGGCTGACTACTGTCCCTGTAGTAGTAAAGGACGTAGGGGATATAGGCCTGCTGGAGATGGCGCTGGTGGAGAATATTCAGCGGGAAGATCTCAATCCAATGGAGGAGGCGGCTGCATACAGGCAGCTCATGGATGAAGCTGGCTTGAGCCAGAAGGATATAGCAAGGCAGGTTGGGAAGAACAGGGTGACAATAGCCAATACCTTGAGGCTTCTCTCTTTGCCAGAGGATATCCAGCAGGATATCATGGAGGGGCGGCTGAGTGCTGGTCATGCCAGGGCGATACTCATGGTTGAAGATCGGGCCGGGCAGAGAACTCTCCGAGATACCATAATCAAACTGGGCATGTCTGTGAGACAGGCGGAGGGTATGGCGCGCCGTATCAAGGAGGAGGCAGAGTCCGGTAAGGCTGCTGCTGCCGGCCCGGCTACGGATCCAGACATGGAAGCCCTGTGCCAGGACCTCTCCAGAATAGTTGGGGCCCGCGTAAGGGTAAGGCTTGGCAAGAGGGGAGGAAAGGTGGAGATCAGCTGCCGTAACCGTTCCGAGCTTGAGAGATTCATAGAGTTGATTCGTTCAATGGAGGAGTAGTTACAGAGTGTTCTTTATAGATATTCATGGAGTTGGAGGGGAGAGTGCAGGAAGATCCGGGATATGATCATGAATTGACAGTGAGAGAGGATGAGATTGTTCAGGTGGTATCCAGGCTGGTGCAGGATGCCAACAGAAGGCTTCCCCAGGATGTGATGCAGGCCATCATGGCTGCACGGGAGCAGGAGACCTCATCTATTGCCTGCCTGATCCTGGACCTCCTCATTGAAAATGCACGGATTGCAGATGAAACCGGTCTGCCCTGCTGCCAGGATACCGGGATCGATGTTGTCTTCATCAGGTTGGGCAGCAGGCTTCGCATCCGCGGTGATATTCACAACGCCGTCAATCAGGGGATTGCCCTGGGCACCGGGGCAGGATATCTCAGGACCTCTGTCTGTGATCCCCTTACCAGGAAGAACAGCGGCGATAACACTCCAGCAGTAATTCATCTCGATATTGTTCCGGACTCGGATGAACTTTCTCTGACCCTTTTGCCAAAGGGGTGTGGCAGTGAGAACATGAGTGGCCTCATTATGCTGCCTCCATCTGCCGGGGTGCAGGGAATAAAGGATTTCGTCCTGGCACAGATACTAAAGGCTGGTCCCAATCCATGTCCTCCTGGAATCATAGGTGTTGGAATCGGGGGTACCATGGAGCGTGCAGCCCTTCTTGCAAAACAGGCCTTGCTGCGTCCATGTGGTCAGAGTAACCAGCGTAAAGATCTGGCGGCCTTGGAACAGGAACTGCTAACTGCGATAAACAGTACAGGTGTCGGACCTGTAGGGCTTGGAGGGCGTACCTCTGCCCTTTTTGTAGCCGTAGAGGCTTGGCCTTGCCATATAGCCAGTCTGCCTGTAGCTGTGAACATACAGTGTCATGCAGCACGAAGGGCGGAAGCAGTGCGTGAGCAGGGGAAATGGCGGTTTAATAGTG
>JALSKY010000297.1 GCA_026988585.1 Deltaproteobacteria bacterium | reverse complement strand
AGCCCCCGCTCCATAGCGCCAGCATTCATACCTGATTGTGGGCCTGCCTCATTTTTTTGCTCTTCATCTGTCAAGAGCCCTTTCAACACCAGCTGATTCCAGAAAGATTCTCCATCTGCAAGAATATTTGAAAAGGGGCCGAAGAGATACTTCCTTACCCTTTGTGTCTCACTCTGTTCAGAGAGTTCAGGCAATTCTCCGTGTACCGCAAAGCTATAAGGAGGCGGCAACATGGGAACTATACGCTGCAAACTACCCTGCAGATCCTGGTTGAGGGCTTCAATATCAGTCCGGGACACAGAAAGCAGATTATGACCTCCCTCCCAGCACTCATCTCCATGGAGGGAGAGAAAGACGCCACCATCCTCATTGATTACGCTCATGCAGGGAAAAATTGGTTCATCTGCTGAGCGAAGAAGCAGATCAACCCCTGCAGCCAAGGGGGAAACAGCTGCAAGGGATCTGAGATGACCTGTCTTCCTAAAGATTGTAAGAATCGAGTCTATCAGCTGCCGCCTGAGATAGGCCAGCAACACTATGCTCTTTCCTTCCCGCTTAAAGGCCAGGGTATCAAAATAGATCTCATCAGCAGGCAGGTGCGAATGGATTCCAATACTCAAGGATACGGATTCCTGGGCCTCATGGAGTTCAAGAGAAGGAAAGTCGAGCTCTCGCAAGAAGACCTTGCTATCAGGTATGGTTACAAAAAAACGCCTACTCCTGCTGGGCCGGAGGGAGACCAGCAGGGATTCCAGCTGATCCAGGCCGGTTCCCTGGTGCTGTATCAATGCAGGCGCAACAGGCCCGGACCGCTCCCAGCCTCTAAGGGATCGTTTAAAGCCGGCTGTATAGATCTCCCTGTCAGCCAGATAAACTCCTATGATCTCCCTTTCAAACAATGGTGCCCCCGCCAACCTGTAATATTCTAATATCTTCAATATCAAGAATCATTCTTTCTCTCCAGCATCTCCTGCCCATATATTCTTGGCAACAGCTTTCCATGCAAAACCACATATCCCCCTGGAACCCCCTTTTTCATGCGAAAAAAAACCTGAGTTATGCCTCGGACACCCTGAACCCGCAGACGCAACACATCCGGCCTGACCTCTTCCATTGAAAAATCTCCCTGATCCAGCAATGCCTTCAGGGGGACAGGGGCCGCATTCTCCAAAAGGCTGCCTGTATGATTGTATATGGTAAAGAGATCCTGAAGACCACCGGCCCAGAGAGGGGCATTCTGCTCTCCTCTGCCCTTTTCTTCTGATGAGAAGTGTAATGGGCCATAAAATATGGACAGATCCACACCCCTGACCAGCAACAACTCATCCAGGATCAAAAATTTCCTGTCTGCCACATGATAAGGCGGTGTCATCCCCATATAGTATGTATCTTCCGCCCCGTGAAACCTTCTGTCTCCATCATTATCACGCCAATCCAATATACTATCAACTATAATCTTGGCCCTGTCCCCATACTCTTCCGGCAGCACACCCTCTATCACCCTATCAAGTTCATCCTCTGTAGCCCTGTTCAGGTCCAGCTTGCCATGCTCATCCTCGAGACTGAAGTTGATCTCCTGCTGGCCGAACCTGACCCTATAGATCTCTCCTGTCGCTGAGATAGCCGGCAGATCCTGGCTGTTCTCTGCCTCATCTGCCAGGGCAGATATCAACCTCAATATGGAATCTGTTTCAGCCCGCTCTTTCAATGCAATCCAAGGACCGGAAGATGCCTCCCTGAACATTCGGGACTCCAGGGAGTAGTAACCGGCTATTACAGTGAGAACTGCCATCATCCAGAGAACGAAGATGAGGACAGCACCTTTCTGGCCATTACTCCCGGCTATCAAAAGATCATGAAACATCTTTTTTGCCCGGATTACAGATAATACCTGAAGGTCATCACCTCTCCCTTCAGAGGCTTTATCTCCAGGGTTACAGAAGCAGGATATTGACCCCGAAACCTGAAGCGGTCTGCTTTATGCCGTGAAGAGGAGAAACCAGAAGGGTTGACCGTTGCCTCCTCTGCCCTGGAGAGATAGGAAAACCTTCCCCATGCCACAGGCAGGAAATCACAGATCCATCCCTGTTCCATCATCTTTTCCGCATCATCCCTGGTCAATCCCTCAGGGAGCCTTGCCTTCAGATCATCAGGCCTGGTTATCACCTTTTGTGCATAGACCACAAGCTTCCTGTCCGGCTCAAACCGGTAAATGGCCATGGCCATCCCCCCCTTGCCTGTTCCAAGGGGAGTCACATCTGTAACAAAGCCAAGCTCCCTTATCCTTCCATCGAAATGGAGATATCTCTTCAATTCAGCATCTTCTGGAGAAAGAAGCCCGTTAAGCTGGGTACCGAGGAGCTGGCCAAGGGCAATGGGTGAAAGCCTGTCCCGATTTGTATCAACACGTCTCTCAAAGGCAACTAACCCAGTCCTGAAGACCATGGCCGCCACAGTCACCACCACTGCCATCAGGGTAATGGAGACCAGCAGCTCCAGCAGGGTAAAACCCCTGCATGAACAGTTCTCCAAACATGAGGACCTGTTCCTCTCCCTGCCCAGCCGACTGGAACTGATGGGACAAAATAGGTTCATTCCACACCATCCCTGTCCTGAAGCTCGGACTCTGTCAAAAGAAACTGTATTACAAAACCGGTTCCCGTTCTGCCAGGCGGCAACAGTTTCAGCTCTGCCAACCTGAGGCTATCCAGGCGGAACACGCCCCCCCCTTCGCGGTTATTCCCATCTTTGCCTTCAACGCCAACCGGCTCAACTGTAATCTCAGGAGTTTCTGCGCTACAGGAAAAGGAGTAGCGCCACCCTGGGAAACCGGAGAGTTCGCCCTCCTCTTCCATTGGATATCCCCCCTTCTGCCAGGTATCCAGAAGCAGAGATGCCATCTCAGAGGCCGTCACTGACCCCTGCGCCCTGAAGACAGAGCTGCTTCCCTGTGAAAAGATCAGCATGATGGTCCCTACACAGATCCCCAATACTGCAGTTGCTACCAGCACCTCCAGCAGGGTGAAGCCTGCCTGACAATGACACTGCCTGCCTTTTAAAGACAATCCAGCAATACACATATCAGCCTGCCTCCCCGTTGATACTGATGGTGCCAAAGACCATACCTATGACAAACTGCTCTCTTCTGCCATCATTCCAGACCAGGTCTATCTCTCCACCGCTGGAACTTCCATCAGGCATAAAGAGGAGAAAGGCCCTGCCGCGTTCATCCTCCATCAATCCTTTTGCCTCTATCTGCAGGGCAGTAGGGATGGGATGCATCTCCTTTCCCTGGATCCCTGCCAAACGGTCTGCCCCGTCTATGAGAAACCTAACAGCTTTCCCCTGGCCTATAGCAAGGGTCCTGGCCCTCTTCAGCTCATATGCAAACTGCTTCAGAAAACGCTGTTCCTCAGATCTGAAGATGCCGCTTGCTACTGAGATAAATACCATGGATGCAAGAAGCCCCATCAATACCAGCACCACAAGGAGTTCCACCAGGGTGAATCCCCCTGTCCCTGTTTTCCCTGCTGAAACACTCTTAAAATGAGACATCATTGATCCCGAAAATTGCCAACAGCATGGAAAGGATGATGCCGCCAATAACAATCCCCATCACTACAATGGTCACGGGTTCGATGAGGGCAAGGAGCATCTTGGTATCGTTCTGAACGGCCTCTTCAAAATCATCCGCCAGTTTCAGGAGCATCCTGTCCAGCGCTCCGGTCTCCTCGCCAACAGAGACAAGATGAACCATCAGCGGCGGAAAGATGTCAGATTGTTTCATGAGCTGACTCATGGACTTGCCCTGTCTGATACCGGAGTAGAGTGAAAGCACACCATCACGAACAGCCGTATTACTGACCACCTCGGATGCCAGGGATATTCCCTTCAGGATAGGAACCCCGCTCTCTATCAAGGTGCCAAGGGTACGGCTGAACCGCCCAAGCTCTATCCGTTTCACAAAACCCCGGGTAACCGGATTGGTTACAAGAAACCGATCCCAGTTTGCCCGGCCATCAGGCATGGACAGATAGAACCGGACCGCAGCCACCGCCCCGGCAACCATGAGAACAAGGAGCCACCACCAGCTCTTGAGCCAGAAACTTATGTTGATTATCACCCCTGTAAAAAAGGGAACATCCTGGCCGAGATCTTGAAATATCTGCCCAAACTTGGGGACAACGAAGGTAACCAGGATAATTATCGAGACAATGCCTACAAGAATGAGAATGGATGGATAAATAGAGGCATTTATAATAAATCTGCGGACATTGCGTGATCTCTCTATGAACTGCGCCAGACGCTTGAGCACCTGGGGCAGTGCTCCGCCCATCTCTCCTACCCTGACCATATTGACATAGAGCCTGTCAAACACCTCGGGATGCCTGGCCAAGGCCTCTGACAGCCGTTTACCTCCACGGATATCGTCCCTGATGGAGTCTATCAGGTTGATTAGCTCCTCCTTTTCACTGGAGTCATGGAGGATTGCAAGACCCCTCTCCAGGGTAACTCCTGCCTCAAGCAGATCTGCCAGTTCACGGGTAAAACCCAACAGATCTTCCGCCCCTACTCCCTTGCGTCCAAAAGGTTCAGCAGACAGCAGAGCACCTATTCTGCTGCCCTTGCTGATCCGGACCGGCTGCAACCCCCTGGAAAGCAAGGATCGGGCAAGATCATCCCTGTCAGGGGCGTTCTCAACCCCTTCAATCCTTTTTCCACTTGCATCTATGGCTTCATAATTGAATTCAGGCATTTTTTACCAAAAAAATCGCACTGAGCATCCGTGTCCCATGCTTAAGATGTCAACTCGTTACCCTGACTACCTCTTCCAGTGTAGTGATTCCATGAGACACCTTTCTGAGCCCATCCTGTCTCAGGGTCCTCATACCCTGGGCCACTGCTGCCGAGGCTATCTCCCTGCTGCTACTGCCATTGATTATTAGCTGTGGAATCTGCTCTCCCTTTATCTCGATCAGCTCATAGATTCCAGCCCTGCCGGAGTAGCCGGTGCCTGCACATGAGTTGCACCCCTGCCCCCGCACTGCCCGCTCAGGTATCTCCTGAAGCTCCACACCCAGGGCAGCAGCAGCCTCCTGGCGGAAGGCCGGGCTGATCACCTCTTCTTGTG
>JALSKY010000296.1 GCA_026988585.1 Deltaproteobacteria bacterium | reverse complement strand
GGCAAAGAGGACAGCCGCCTCGAATACAGGATTCTGGGTATAGGCCCTGGGCTTGACCACACCATTTTTCACCAGATTACACAGGATCGGGGCATCTCCATGATAACGCAGCCCCCCTGCATGGATGCCAGGAGGCTCAAAATTGTGTCCCAGTGTGTACATGAGCATCAGAGGGGTCATCCCGGCTGTATCCCCATAATCATATTGATAGAGCCCCTTGGTCAGGGTTGGACAACTCTTTGGTTCGATGGCTATGATCTCCAGGTCATCCCTGCCGGACAACTTGTCCTTGACATAGGGCAGCACCAGTCCGGCGAAATTGGAACCTCCTCCTACACACCCCACAATGACATCTGCCTTGTCATCCACCAGCGCTAACTGTTTTCTTGTCTCCAGACCTATGACAGTCTGATGCAGCAGGACATGATTCAGTACACTTCCCAGGGCATAGTTGGTGTCAGGGTTTGTTGCTGCCTCTTCAACCGCCTCAGATATGGCTATCCCAAGACTGCCCATGGAATCGGGATTCCTTTCAAGAACTGCGCGGCCTGCTGCAGTCTGATCGGTTGGAGAGGGGAAGACCTCTCCTCCCCATACATGCATGAGCACCCTGCGGTAGGGCTTCTGGTTGTAACTCACCTTGACCATATAGACCCTGCACTTCATGTCAAAGAGACTACAGGCAAATGAGAGGGCACTGCCCCACTGGCCTGCTCCAGTCTCGGTGGTGAGCCTATTGATCCCTGCCTTCTTGTTGTAGTAAGCCTGGGCAATCGCTGTATTAGGCTTGTGACTGCCTGGTGGACTTACGCCTTCGTTCTTGAAGTAGAGCCTTGCCGGAGTGCCAAGGGCCTTCTCCAGCCTCCGAGCCCTGTGCAGAGGCGAGGGCCGCCAAAGCTTGTAGATCTCTCTGACCTCTTCCGGAATCTCGATCCATGATTCCTGGCTCATCTCCTGCTGAATCAGGGAATCCGGGAAGATTGCCCTGAGCTCATCCGGCGTGACAGGCTCGCCGGTGGTCGGATTCAGAGGCGGAGCCAGGGGCTCAGGCAGATCAGGCAGCACATTGTACCAGGCTGCAGGCAACTCCTTTTCACTCAGGGTGATCTTGAAACTATCATCACTCATAAGAACATCTCCTTAATTTGGAATTAAGTCACTCTATGGATGGATCCTGGATCAACTTAACTCATGGATCAGAATATATAAATCAGCTTGAACCAGACCTGCCTCATATCGGCCTTGTTTCTCACCTCAATCTCCTCCTGATAACGAAGAGTAGCCATGAAATTCCTGTTCCGGTACATAATTCCAGGCCCAAGTGCAAAGGCCCTGGTGATATGGCGTTCCTCCCGATCCAGAGCAGCCTTGATGGATGGATACGCTGCAGCGGGAACCGCATCGCTGTAGCGGATGGAATCGTAGTCGTCATCAGTAGTCTGCTGGTAGTAATATCCGTTTATACCGATCTTGAGATTCTCTGTAACAGCAACTGCAAGGTTGAAATCGAAGTGAAACTCCTGACCCGGTATGCGATCAACCCTTGCGGGAGGACCAGGCTCGTAATCCTGCTGTTTCGTATTGAAATCGTACATAAATTTCATGGACAACTCTGTGATGGGGGTAGGCATATAGGTAAATGCCAAAACAGGCTCAAAGGTCCAGAAATTGCGTCCTACACTGGCTACATTCCCCTTGTCTTCATTATAGAGAGGAATATAGATATCACAGAGGCTGGCAGCAACATGCAGTTTTCCATCCATGAGATGCCATCCCAGAAGCATGGGGGAATAGACTGCATAGAGAAGATTGAAATCACTGTAACTGGACTTTAGCTCCGATCCTACCGCAGTGTTGAAATCGATGTCGGTTCCCAACACACCAAAAAAGAGATGCTGGCCATATTGGGCCCCAAGAATCCTCTGCTTGGAGATCCATATGAACCGGACTATATCCCCATAGATATCAGCATTGTCAAACAGGTCATTATCCCTGCCTTGGTTGTCCTTGCTGCTATCAGCATGACCATAGTAGGCATAGTTGACCATTACCAGACCTGGAGGCGGCATGGCTCCAATCATAAAGGCCTCTGCCCCGTTGGGATACTGTTGGCCGCCGCCGGCATAAAGCTCATTGCAACCAAGTAACAAAAGCAGAAATACCGCTACCACAGATGAAAAGATGCTGATCCGGTCTCTGAACATTTTCCCTCCCTCAACTACTCAGAAATTAAACATAAAGTAGAAAATCTCTCCCAAGAGGAACACTTACACCAAAATGAATCATGGTTCAACCATAACCGGCCATACGATGGAAAGGTAGTTCCGAAATAGAGATGGACTCCATTGACATCAAAATCATGGATACTTATGTTACCCTTTGGAAATTTTATGAAAGTTCCTCTTGCAGCACAGTGTCAGGGACTTTCATATTTCAGTCACAGACAGATATGGGTGAGCAGTCCCTTGGCATGAATCCTGACCCGCATCTTTTCAGACAGCGAGTTGCGGGGGTTACCCGGACAGGGATAGTTGCTATGATAGCTTGACTCAGGAGAAAACCGGCTTGTTATGTTCCCCATAAACAGACCGACTATTAGATAATATGGAACTTTCAGAAAGAAACAGAGAAATACTCAAACAGGTAGTTCAGGTCTATATTGAGAGTGCGGAGCCTGTAGGGTCACGTACCGTGGCCAAGCGAGCCCGTCTCGGCCTGAGCCCGGCCACCATCAGAAACTCCATGGCTGACCTGGAGGAGGCAGGGTTTCTCTACCAACCGCATACTGCTGCCGGTAGAATGCCTACTGAAGAGGGACTTCGGTTCTTTGTAAAGCATCTCCTTGAAAAAAAACCCTTGTCATGGGGTGAACAGGTCAGCATCGAAAAGGAGATTATGGAGGAGGCCGATGGTTTGCAGGAGGTCTTGAAAAAGACCGCCCAGATCCTTGCCTCCCTGACAGGACACACTGCAGTAGTCAGCGCTCCATCAGGCATAAAAGAGAGGCTCCAGTTCATGGAACTGGTGCTCCTGCAGCCCAAACTGCTGCTTCTGGTAATGGTTACAGAGCACGGGCAGGTGAGAAATCAGCTCATAAGACTGGAACATGAAATCTCCAGAGATGTAGTGGAGCGCCTGTCAGGAAAGCTCCAGGAATTCATGGAAGATGGCTCCCTGAACCAGTTACGACAGAAACTCATAGAATCCATGAAACGGGACAGGGAGACTTTTGATGGCATCCTGGATCGGGTCATTCCAACTATCAGGCCAGACAAACCGGGAACAGCCCAGGAGGAGGAACTCTTCATTCAAGGAAAGTTCAACCTGATGGAAGAACCTGAATTTGCAGATATGAAGCAGTTAAGAAATCTGCTGGAGGCATTGGAGGAGAAACATCTCCTTCTTCGAATAATCGACAGATGTCTCGGGGATGATGGCATGCAGATATTGATAGGCAGCGATATAGACTCGCATATTCCAGGATGCGGCATGGTGCTTGCGCCCTATCAAGGGGAGGGTGAACCAGTAGGCGGCCTGGGAGTTATCGGTCCAATGCGGATGAATTATGGAAAGATAGTCACTCTGGTAGAGTACATAGCTACAATTCTCAGTTCCAAGTGTAAGGAGCTTTGAGATGGAAAAGGGAAAAGAGAGGGACAGGAAAAGAGAGATGACGAAGAAAGAGAAGGAAAACTTGAAACAGGAGCAGGAGCAGGACAAGGATCAGAACGTTCCTGAAGACGAAAGAAGAGAGGAAGAGATGGATCTCAAGGCACAGCTCGAAGCCAAGGATAAAGAACTTGCTGAATGCAAGGACAAGATGCTTCGTTTGGCTGCAGAGCTGGAAAATTTTAAAAAACGTGTTGAACGTGAAAAGATCGAGCATATGAAATATGCACTGGAGGAGTTTGCAAAGGAATTGCTTCCGTTTCTCGACAACCTGGAAAGGGCCGTTGCATCAGCCAAGGATGCCAAGGATATAAATCAACTCATAGAGGGAATAGAGTTCTCATTGGCAGGTTATCTAAAAACCCTTGAAAAATTTGGACTAAAGGCGTTTGCCGCTGAAGGACAGAGGTTCGATCCCAACTACCACGAAGCCCTTAGTGTCGAGGAACGGGAGGACGTGGATCACAATACCGTGCTCCAGGAACTGCTCAAGGGATACACCCTCCACGAAAAGGTACTGAGACCTGCCCTGGTAGTGGTTTCCAAAAAAAATAACAAGGAGAGTGGACAATAGAGAGTTAATGCTTAGTTTTTTCTCAAAACAGAAAATCTCGTGTGCAAGCGAAAATCGAAGGAGGAACTGATAAATGGGAAAGGTAATAGGAATTGACCTTGGTACAACCAACTCCTGTGTTGCGTTGATGGAGGGTGGCGAGCCCAAGGTGTTGACAAACAGCGAGGGAGGGCGCACAACTCCCTCAGTAGTAGCCTTTACTGACAAGGGAGAGAGGCTGGTTGGGCTCCTGGCAAAGAGACAGGCGGTAACCAACCCGGAAAATACCATTTTTGCAGTTAAAAGACTTATAGGAAGGAAATTCACTGATCCCGAGGTCCAGAGGACCAAGGAAATCGTGCCATATAAGATCGTAGAAGGCCCCAACGGAGATGCCTACGTGGAGGTCCAGGGAAAGCAGTACAGCCCTGCTGAGATCTCTGCAATGATCCTGGGCAAGATGAAACAGACTGCTGAAGAGTATCTTGGCGAAGAGGTCAAAGAAGCGGTCATCACTGTCCCGGCCTACTTCAATGACAGCCAGCGCCAGGCAACCAAGGACGCAGGCCGCATAGCAGGCCTCGATGTTCTGAGGATCATAAATGAACCTACGGCAGCAGCACTGGCCTACGGATTGGATAAAAAGAAAGAGGAAAAGATTGCAGTCTTCGACCTGGGTGGCGGAACCTTCGATATATCCATACTGGAGATAGGAGAGGGAGTCTTCGAGGTTAAATCCACTAACGGAGATACCTTCCTGGGTGGTGAAGACTTTGACCTGAGAATCGTTGACTGGCTGGCAGATGAGTTCCAGAAGGAACACGGCATCGATCTCAGGGAAGACCGCATGGCCCTGCAGCGCCTGAAGGAGGCTGCAGAAAAGGCGAAGTGTGAGCTTTCTTCTACTACTGAAACAGAGATAAATCTGCCCTTCATCACAGCAGACTCCAGCGGTCCAAAACACCTGGTAATCAAGCTTACCAGGGCAAAATTCGAGGCCATGGTAGACGATCTCATCCAGAGACTGATTCCACCGTGCGAGACTGCACTCAAGGATGCAGGCCTTACCAAGGCAGACATTGATGAAGTCATCCTGGTAGGCGGAATGACCCGTATGCCCAAGGTCCAGGAGAAGGTGAAGGAGATCTTTGGGAAGGAACCTCACAAGGGCGTCAATCCTGACGAAGTGGTCGCTATCGGAGCAGCTATCCAGGGAGCAGTTCTCAAGGGTGATGTGAAGGATGTACTCCTGCTGGATGTTACACCGCTCAGCTTGGGAATCGAGACTATGGGTGGAGTAATGACAAAACTCATTGAGAAAAACACCACCATTCCTGCCAGGAAGAGCCAGATATTCACTACAGCGGCAGATAATCAGAATGCTGTTACCATCCATGTGCTCCAGGGTGAGCGTGAGATGGCTGCAGACAACAAGAGCATTGGCAAATTCGAACTGGTTGGCATACCACCGGCACCCAGGGGCGTGCCCCAGATAGAGGTTACATTCGATATCGATGCTAACGGTATTCTTCAGGTCTCTGCCAAGGATCTGGCCACAGGCAAGGAGCAGTCCATCAGGATTCAGGCATCCAGTGGTCTCACTGAAGAGGAGATCAAAAGGATGGAGGAGGAGGCCAAGCTCCATGCTGAAGAAGACCGGAAGAAAAAGGAGCTGGTCGAGGCCAGGAATCAGGCAGACAGCTTGATCTACACCACTGAAAAGAGCCTGGGCGAACTGGGTGACAAGGTGGACGAGGCCACCAGGAAGAACATCACCGAAAAGATTGAGGCCCTCAAGAAGGCCATGGAGGGTGATGATGCAGATGCCATCAAGAAGGCTCAGGAAGAGCTGGTTCAGGCATCCCATAAACTGGCTGAAATGATGTATCAGCAGGCACAGGGCGCAGGCGCAACACAGGGAGCGGCTGGTGCCGGAGGGGCACAGGCATCTGACAGCCAGGCCCAAAAGGGCAAGGATGACGACGACGTAGTGGATGCGGACTTTGAAGAGGTGAAGTAACCAGTAGAATTCAGGTCCAATCTCTGACCTACTCAACAAAGTCAGGCCGTCTTCTATATATTCTTAGGAGGCGGCCTTTTTGTTTAACGTCACTGTTTTTTGATGGATGATCTTGCAACTTCTGATACATTCAATTTGAATAGGCTTTTCAAAATACCCATCCTATTCCTTCACTTTTTGATCTACATTTTATCTTATGTAAAAAAGGGGTCAAAT
>JALSKY010000295.1 GCA_026988585.1 Deltaproteobacteria bacterium | reverse complement strand
TCCAATGCACAGCCAGCCATATTGCCTCATGTGCATTATATAACCGACAGGTCTGGCGGAAATGGGGCTGTCCGTGAAGTCAGTGAATTCATACTGCAAGCTATAGGGGCTTGGGATCAGGTCACAGCCCGTTTTTTCAATCCTGTCTCCTGAAGATTTAAACACCTTTATAACCGCTTTTATCGTTGGCCATGTAGTTATGTCAAAAAGGAATATTTTCTATATGATAGCTGTTATTCTTCTCCTGGGATTGGGGACTGCCCTGTGGATCTCTCAGGATGAGGATGAACCCTTTCTCTGGTCCAGAGAGTTTGGCCAGATGAAGGCGGATCTGGTATTGTCCAATGTGGATTATAAAAGGAGTGAAAAGGATAAGGGGCTGGTTTGGGATATAACTGCTGATGTTACAAGATTTTTTGAAGAGCAGGAGACCGTGCACTTTGATCGTCCAGTAATCCTGATCCATTCTGACGGAGACGTTATCAGGATTGTGGCCGACAAGGGACGATATCTGATGAAGCAGGGAGATATGGAAGTAGAGGGGCATGTCAAGGTTGTTTCCCCTGATGGATATCTCCTCCAGACCAGGTCCATGAGATTCTTGCAAAAGGAGCAGGTTGTCAAGACCAGTGACAGGGCCCTGCTTTTGGGTGATAATGGTGTTGAGCTTCAGGGCGACGGTTTCGTTTACTATCTTGAGGATCGACGTCTGGTAATGAAGAAGCCCGTGGCCTTAATTCCTGAAGAGGAGGCAGGTGTTTGATTATGCCCGTTTGTTCGATAAGAGAGAATAGAGAAGAGCGAGAGAAGATCTTGTGGTTTCTTTTGCTGGCTGCGTTGTTCTGCCTGATCTCCATATCTGAGATGGCTGGTGCAGCCCAAAAAGAGGGCAGCAAGATCAGGATAACGGCAGATTCCATGGAGGCGCTGGATCAGAAGGGTACGGTCGTCTTTACTGGAAATGTGGTCACGAAACGTGGTGATCTCACCATCTATTCAGACAGGTTGGAGGTTTATTACCAGCAGAAACCTGCCGATAAGGGCAAGGCGAAGAGGGACGGTTCAGAAGGAACCGAAGATAAAGGGACGGCCAGTGGCAAGTCCTTGAAAAAGATAGTTGCCAAGGGGCATGTCAAGCTGGTTCAGGGCAAGAGGCGTGCCGTTGCTCAGAAGGCCGTCTATTTCAAGAAGAGTGAAGTGATAGTGCTTACTGGCAATGCCCAGGTGTGGGATGGTCCCAACACCATAAAAGGCGATCTCATAAGGTTTTATATCAATGAAAACAGAAGCGTGGTCAAGGGAGGCAAGGGCCGCGTAGAGGCGGTGGTCTATTCGGATGAATAGATCAGGTCACGATACTCTATCCCTGTGTCTCTAAAGGATTATTCAACAGTATGAGCATGAACGATCTTCCTGAAAATACTCAGGGACAACAACAGCCAAGTCGCCTTGAGGCCAAAGGCCTGGTGAAGAGTTATAAAGGGCGGCGTGTAGTGGATGGAGTGGATCTGCTGTTGACCAGCTCATCCATTGTGGGGCTGCTCGGACCTAATGGCGCAGGCAAGACCACTACTTTTTATATGATCGCAGGTCTTGTTAAGCCGGACCAGGGCCATGTTGTACTGGACGGTCAGGATATCGCCAATCTGCCCATGCATGAAAGGGCCAGGCAGGGCATCACATATCTGCCTCAGGAGCCCTCGGTGTTCCGCACCCTTACTGTTGCGGATAATATAAGAATAGTCCTGGAGAATCGTGGATACGCCCGGGAAGAGATGGATGAAGAGGTGAACAGACTGCTTTCTGAGATGGGCTTGACAGAATTGGCAGATCAGAAAGGTGGCTCTCTTTCCGGAGGTGAAAGACGCAGGGTGGAGGTGGCCAGGGCTCTGGCTACAGATCCCAAGTTCATCCTGCTGGATGAACCATTTGCTGGCGTTGATCCCCTGGCAGTCTCTGATATTCAGGGTATTATCAGAGGCCTCAAAAAACGGGGTATAGGGGTATTCCTTTCTGATCACAATGTCAGGGAAACCTTGACTGTATGCGATAGCGCTTATATTCTAAATTTAGGCAAGGTTATTGCAAGGGGGACGCCCAAGGATATTGCACAGAGTAAGATAGTGCGCGAAACCTATTTAGGAGAGGATTTTTCTTTTTAGTATATGTCGCTTGAATTACGTCAAAATTTGAAGCTGAGTCAGCAGCTTGTCATGACGCCGCAGTTACAGCAGGCAATCAAGTTGCTTCAGCTTTCCAGAATAGAGCTGATAGAGCAGATAAATCAGGAGTTGGAGGCCAACCCTGTTCTGGAAGAGGTCACTGACACCTCTCATGATGAGCCTTCTGGTGACCGTGCTGATCAGGCTAGGCCTGAACAGGAGTGGGATCAACAGGATGTGGCAGTCCCTGATCTGGCTTCATCTGATGATGTCAAGACTCCATGGGAGAAGGAGGCGGTTCAGGAGACCAACTGGCAGGAGGTGTGGGACGATGAATACAGAAGGGCACTGCCTTCATTCTCCTTTGAGGATAAAGAGCATCCCAACTATGAAAATATTGTCTCTTCCAGCACTTCTCTTGTGGAGCATCTGGTTTGGCAGATGCAGCTTTCCGATTTTTCCCAGTCAGACCTGAGGATAGGACAGTTTATCATTGGTAACCTGGACAGGAGCGGATACCTGAAGATATCCCTGGAAGAGATAGCTGGGGAGGCTGGCTGTACAGTGGAAGAGGCAGAGGCAGTGCTCAGGAAGATTCAGAAGCTGGATCCCCCTGGTATTGCTGCCAGGGATCTTCGGGAGTGTCTTCTTATCCAGATCGATCATCTCGGCATAGAGGATGATCTGGTCAGGTCATTGATCTCTGACCACCTTCACCAGGTTGAGTTGCACAACTATCAGAATATTGCAAAGGTTACCGGCAGGACCCCTGAAGAGGTGGTTCTGGCCATAGATGTCATCAAGGGGCTGGAGCCGCGGCCTGGCAGGGCCTTTTCTGATGATGATACACACTATGTTGTTCCTGATATCTATGTGTACAAGGTAGATGATGATTATGTGGTCTCCCTGAATGAGGAGGGGATTCCTCAATTGAGGATAAGCTCCTTTTACAAGGAGGCTATGAGTAACGGCATGGCACCAAAGGATGCGAAGGAGTTTATACAGGAAAAACTCAAGAGTGCCATCTGGTTGGTTAAGAGCATTCATCAAAGAAAGAAGACCATATACAAGGTTACAAAGAGTATAGTTAAGTTTCAGAGAGAGTTTTTCGACAAAGGCGTGGCCTATTTGCGGCCACTTGTGCTCAGGGATGTGGCCGAGGATGTCGGGATGCATGAGTCCACCATAAGCAGGGTCACAACCAACAAGTATGTGCATACCCCGCAGGGGATATTCGAGCTGAAATTTTTCTTCAGTACCGGCCTTGCCAGGGGGGATGGAAGTGCAGATGTGGCTGCACAGAGTGTTAAGGAACGGATAAAGAGACTGATCGCGTCGGAAGATCCGGTTAAGCCATTTAGCGATAAACAGATTGTTGAGATACTTGCCAAGGACAATATAAAGATAGCAAGAAGGACTGTAGCGAAGTATAGAGATCAGCTTGGAATCTTGCCTTCCAGCAGGCGCAAGAGGCCAAAGATCTAATGCGGAAGTTGTATCGATTCGGTTAAAGGGAGGATTTTATGCAGATAAATGTGACGTTCAGGCATATGGAGCATGATGCCGGACTTAAGGATTATGTCGATGACAGGTTTGCAAAGCTGAAAAAATATTCTGATGCGCCTATGAATATCAATGTGGTGCTCTCCAAAGAGAAGTACCGGAACTGTGCTGAGGTGGTTGTGAGCGGCGATGGGATCCGTGCAGCTGCCAAACAGGAACATGAAGATCTGAGATCAGCCATTGATCTGGTCCTGGATAAGATTGAGAGACAGCTTAAGAAGTTCCGTGAAAAATTGAAGGGGAAGAACAAGAAACGGGGGACAATCCAGCCTCAGTCAGCGGCAGCTTCCGGTATTGCAGAGGAGGAACTGTCTCAGGAGTCTGAAGAGGTGATCCTGGTGGACAAGATACCGCCCAAACCCATGTCCATAGAGGAGGCTGCTGATCAGCTTCAGGTTACAGGTATGGAGTTCCTGGCCTTCAGGAATGCTGAGACCAATCAGATCAATGTTATTTATTGGCGTAATGATGGCCTTCTGGGGCTCTTGGAACCTTAACCTTGAGGATACTGAAATATCTTTGCAAGGATTGTATAGAGACAGACCTCAAGGCCGATAGCAAAGATGAAGTTCTGAGGCTGCTTGCTGAAAAGTCAGAGCAGGTCTGTCCAGGACTGGATGGTGGTGCCCTTCTCTCTGTGTTAAAGGAGAGGGAAGCCTTGGGTAGCACCGGTATTGGCGGAGGCATAGCCATACCTCACGGAAAGATCGCAGGGCTTGAGAAGCTCTCTCTTCTGCTGTTCAGGAGCCTTCAGGGCGTCCCTTTCAATGCACTGGATGGCAAACCGGTGAGGATTATCGTTTTACTGGTAGCTCCGGAGGATGCACCGGCGCTCTATCTTAGGGTGCTGGCCCGTATATCCAAGCTTCTAAAAGAGACCAATGTGATAGAAGCTCTGTTGTCAGCAGAAGATCGGGAGGCTATGCGGGATATTTTGGCAAAAGCGGATTCAGGCACCATATAAACTGTAGCTTATGAGTGGTTCCGGTTGATTAACCAGGTAATCCATTAACTGTATTGAGCTTATGGCGAATAAACAGATTCAGACAGTGGTGATCACAGGCATGTCAGGCTCAGGGAAAAGTACAGCCTTGAAGGCCTTTGAGGATATGGGTTACTACTGTCTGGACAATCTTCCCATAACATTGCTGCCCGAATTCCTTTCCCTGGTTGAGAACAGTCAGGAGATACCATCGAAGGTGGCCATGGTGATGGATCTCAGGGAGAAGGGGTTTGTAGATCAATGTTCTTCCATCTTTCATCAGGTTAAAAAGGCGGGGCATCATCTTGAGCTCCTCTTTCTTGATACGGCTGATGAGGTGCTGGTTCAGCGGTTCAGTCAGACAAGGCGCAGGCATCCATTGCATCAGACCGACAAGATGCCCATTACCCATGCCATCGCCCAGGAGCGTAAGCGCTTGATGGCCATCAGGGAGTTCGCTGATAAATATATCGATACATCCGATTTCAATGTGCACCAGTTACGCCGTTCAGTCATCAACCTGTATTCCAGAAGACAGGACCTCAACAGGTTGCTGATTCATGTGATCTCCTTCGGTTTCAAATATGGCCTGCCAGTGGATGCAAACATGGTTTTTGACGTAAGATTCCTTAAAAATCCCTATTTTGAGCCAGAACTTCGTCCATTGTCCGGTAAGGATCCAGTAGTTCGGGACTATGTCTTTTCCGACCCGGAAATCAGACCATTCCTGGGGCACATGGAAGGCCTGCTTGACTATCTTGTCCCAAACTATCTCAAAGAAGGGAAATCGTATCTGGTTATTGCTGTTGGTTGTACAGGCGGAAGACATAGAAGTGTAGCCATTGCCGAATGGTTGAAGGACCATTTCTCCCGCAGGGGAGAGGATGTGGTATTGACCCATAGGGATATGGAGAAAGAGGCATAGGGAAACATCATGATTGGAGTGGTTATTGCTGCACACGGGGATCTTGCTCAGGAATTACTGAAGACCTCTGAATTCATCCTGGGGCCTCAGGAGGCCATGGAGGCCATTACCGTTGACCCTTCTCAGCCTGTGGAGAAGATGCAGTCCATTATAAAGAAGGCCATTTCCAGGGTGGACAAGGGAGAAGGGGTATTGATTCTCACTGACATGTTCGGAGGTACTCCTGCCAACATGACCCTGAGTTTTCTTGAGGACGGCAAGGTTGAGGTGATTACCGGGGTAAATTTGCCAATGATAATCAGAGTTTCCCAGTGCAGAGATGGAGATGATGTGGACCTGAAAAAGGCTGCTTCATCTGTAGTAGAGTATGGCAGGAAAAGCATCAATCAGGCAACCAGGCTGTTGCAGGCCTGATCATTGATGCCACGCTCTTAAAGGAAGAGGAGATATGTTCCTGCTCCACACGGTAGATAGCCCCCCTTTTTATTCATTTTATCATATTTTGTGTCGTTTGAGAGGGTTGTTCTCCTCTGTTTTGCATCAGAAGACCATTTTTTACCGGTAAGAGCGATAGGGCTCTGGACGGAATCTCCTGACAGGCTTCAAAAGCATGGATAGATTTATGGTCAGGATGGCGGTTCCCAGGGATCTGGCGCAGATGGCTGCATTGGATGCCAGGGTTCAGCGTCTTCCATGGAGTTTGTCGGCTTTGTCCCAGGAGATGGGCAGTAGGTTCTCCAGGATATGGGTTGTCTTCCCCCTGAATTCTCACCATACAGTCGCAGGTTTCCTTCTGTTCAGAATGGTGATGGATGAGATATATGTAGTTCAATTCAGTATCGATATTCCGTGGCAGAGGCGAGGTGCTGGTAAAATGGCCATGAATCTGTTGATAAGGTATGGCCAGCGGTGCGGTTCAGAAAGGATTGTCCTTGATGTCTCCCCAGACAATGACGGAGCCATCGGTTTTTACACCTCTTTTGGTTTCATGATTCAGGGTGGTGAGACGAAACGGGTTCAGGGGAGAAGGAACCTGATAATGGATCTATCCTTGAGGTGATCCATGACTCATGCCAACCAGTAGTTATCAAGTTTTTTTTCTGGTAAATGGTGTTGTATCCAGTTTTGTGATAAAAGTAATCCAGCAGATAGAATAAAAAAAGACAAGGAGGATATCATGGGTGTAAGGATTGGTATAAACGGTTTTGGACGTATTGGCAGGAATGTCTTCAGGGCATGCTCCATCTATCCGGAATTCGAGGATCTGGAGATTGTTGCCATCAATGATCTCACCGATAATGCAACCCTGGCCCATTTGCTGAAGTATGATTCAGTCATGGGGCGGTTCGATGCAGAAGTGGAGGCAGACGATGAGGGCATCACTGTAAACGGCAGGAAGATAAAGGTTACAGCCATAAAGGATCCCAAGGAGCTCCCATGGGGTGAAGACGGGGTTGACTATGTGCTGGAGTGTACTGGTCGTTTTCGTGATGCAGCATCCGCCCAGGGCCACATACAGGCGGGTGCCCAGAAGGTGATCATCTCCGCACCAGCCAAAGATGAAGATGTAACCATTGTGATGGGGGTAAACGAGGATGACTATGATCCAGCCAGTCATCACATAATTTCCAATGCATCCTGTACAACAAACTGTCTTGCACCAGTGGCCAAGGTGATTCTTGACAACTTCGGCATTGTCAGTGGCCTGGTCACCACTGTGCACGCCTATACAAATGATCAGAGGTTGCTGGATTTTCCCCATGGAGACCTCAGAAGGGCTCGGGCAGCTGCAGTCAACATGATCCCAACCAAGACAGGTGCAGCAGCAGCAGTGAGCAAGGTAATCCCTGAGCTCAAGGGTAAGTTTGATGGTTTGGCTGTCAGGGTGCCCACTCCTGATGTTTCCATTGTGGACCTGGTTGTGCAGGTAGAGAAGAGTGTAACCGTATCCGATGTAAGGGATGCCCTGAAGAGTGCAGCGAGCAGATTCCTTGGCTATACGGATGAGCCACTGGTATCTTCAGATTTTCTGATGGATCCCCGTTCTTCTATAGTTGATGGTTCCTGCACAAAGGTTATCAATGACAATATGGTAAAAGTTATGTCCTGGTATGACAATGAATGGGGTTATTCAGTAAGATTGCTTGATCTTGTTCAGTATATGGAGGAAAAGAAGGCCATTTAACAATGGTTGAGTTACCGGTTTTTATCCATCGGTCATATATGCTGTTTTTCTATTAGAAACTGATCTAAAGGCTGGTGCCCCGGGTTCCCCTTCGGGGCACCATTATCTATAATGGAGGTAAGGCGGGGAGGAAAGGCAGACAGAAAAGCGAACATGAGCGAAATCTTCCTCCAGGATTCAAAGGCCCTTGAGGCCAATCTGCGCGAGACCCGGGTTGCCAAGATAGAGGTTGATCCCAAATATCAGGTCTTGCTGGATGCTGTAGCCAATTATCGTGGCGTCAAATCTGCAGCGGACAATCTGCTTTTTGAACTCCACCATCCATACAAGAATTGGGGCGCTGTCATTCAGGAGTTGCGTTCCTTTTCCCTCAAGAGTTTCACAACCTATGCCCGGCCACCCAAGGGTGTCGAGGCCTGTTCCGTGTTGCTGGAGACCTTCCTGGATCTGATCCGGTCTGCCCCCAAGAGCCGTTTCCGTACCATGGCAGTGGATGGGCTCATGGCATTTATGGAAAAGATTGTCAAGAGTTCGGACAGGGAGCTGCTTGCAGGTCTTGCGCCTGTCATTGCACGGATCTTAGCCGATCTTGCCACCGTGGACCAAGAGATGAGAAAGGATGTCCTTTCTGCAGTATCCACCTCTTTTCATCCCCTTTCAAGGCTGATTCGTTTGCTGGACAACCGTCTCGCATCACTGGAGCTGCCAGAAGATCTCTTGGCCAGGCTGTGGCAGGGAACCGGAGCCCTGCTTCTTGAGATCAGAAAGGCTACTTATGAGTACTGGCTGGATATAGAGGGGCCGCAGGACTGGCTGAAGAGTGCCCTGAAACAGTATGATTTGTGGATAGAACCAACAGATTTCAACATGATAATGGACCTTTTGGAACCTGTATCACATGCCAGGATCAGGGAATATCTCGAACAGCTCCAGGTCTTGTCCCAGGGTACAATGGACAGGGATACTGTGCTCCATCTGGCCTCTCTGCCAGGTCACATGGATATAGTCAGGGAGTATAAAAGAATTGCCAGGGTTCTTGGCAATATCTCTTGCAAACTCTCTTTTGAAAGCAAGTCCGGCAGGGATGTTGAGGGTATAAGCATCCATCTTCTTTTTCTCTTTCGTATGGTGGAAATGGATGGCTTGAGCCATATCCATGAAGAGGTCCTGAGACAGATCAACAGGCATCTGTTATGCCTGGTAAAGACGGCAGATTTTGAGGAACTGCGCCGGGTCATTCCCAAGAGTTTCAACCTGTTGAAACAGCAGGTGGGCAACCATCCAAGGACTGCCCTCCAATGTATCAATGCCCTTGGTGCAGAGATTCTCCAGAGGGACAATGAACGGCTTGTGGAGATGTTCCTGGAGGAGGTAGTGGCCTTTGGATTCCAGCCTCCGGGGATACAGGGAGTGGATACGGAATGGCATGTTCTCAGCAACCCTGCACATCTGCAAAATATCAGGGTCTGGCTGGATCTCGTTACCAGGAATCCAAAGGTTTGCAGCACTTTGCTATCTGCTCTCACCATCAATCTGCAGCTTGCCGGCACCTGTATCAAGGATACAGACCTGTTTCAGCGGGATATCACCAAACTCCTGAACAGCGATGTCTCCCAGATATTCAATCTGGTCAAGCAGTTTGCCAGGGTAGTGCCTGTTTATTTCAATGAGATCGGTGCCGAGGGCCTGTTGCGGGATGTGTCCACCGAGCTGGATGAGATCTCCAGCAGACGGGATATCTTGATCCACTTCCTGAGAAAACAGAGTCATGTTGAGAGTAATAACCTGATAGTCGGCTTTATAGAGGCCATATTCTGCTTCTGGTATGGCAAGGATACAGCGGGCCTTTCCTCTTATATTCCCAAGGAGCTTCTCTCCAGGATCCCTCTCTCCGGGCGTTATGTGGATCATGTCCACAAGATTGTGCAGTATCTGGCCAGAAGTCTGGAGATGGAACCTTTTTACCGCTGCTTGGATCTGCTTTTGAACCTTCCTGAGGAGCGGATCTATCGCATTATCGATGAAGTTGAAGATGTCCCGGAACAGGAGAGGAGACGTGTCAAGCTCCTGGTCAAGATGTACCGCCTGGAATATCTCAAGTATCATCTTGGGGTGCAGGAACTCAGGTACCACCTTGAGGAGGCCAGGAAACTCGGCTTTGAGGGGGTGGATCAGGTATTACAGGTCCTGGATTCGTCCGATAGTGAACGTGCCCTTGAGGTGCTGCTGGATGAACTGGACAGGCTAAAGGAGGTTATCCTCTCTACGGAGGTCTTCGAGGCCCAGGAGTCCATCTACTACAAGCGTCATATTGCAGCAGATATCCCATCCATGTATGGCAAATATCATGAGAAGAAGTTTGATGCTCTGGGCCTTACCTTCCGCATAGAAAATCTGGCCAATATCCATTTTGAGAATATCATTGCAGAGCTGGATGTCCCCCTGATAACCAGGGCCAGTTTTGTGACCATACTTCGTTATCTCAAGCTGTTGTGGCGTGCTGTCCGGCTTAATGGCGTCAATTCCAAGAAGTTTGCCACCTATCTGACACTGTTAGAGAAATCCCTTGGGGTCAGGCGGTTTTCATTTACCCAGTATCTTGATATTGTGAAGGGGTTGTCTGAAGGGGTAAAGGATATGATCTATGTCTATTATCTCAGCCCCCATCAGGACAACCTCAACAAGATCATCAGGCAGTTGTGGCCAGACAAGCTCCTGCCCAAGTACCGTGCCGGCCTGGAACCTGACGCCCCCGCTGATCAGGTTATTCACCAGGTCTCAGAGAAGTTCCTGCGAGAACTCATCTCCTCTACCTTTGGCCTCCAGCATCTGGATAATTTTGTCTCCAGGGTTTATCAGATACTCAGGGAGCAGCGGGAACATCTCACCATAAAGGAACTGGATATGCTCCTGGCCTATGATCCAGGACACGATCTCTGTCCCATCTACGATCCTTCGCCTCACACCTATAATCTTATTCACCTTGGAAACAAGGGATATAATCTGGCACTGCTGGCAGAGGAGGGGCTTCCGGTTCCTCCTGGTGTAATCATTACTACTGAGGTGTTCAGATATTATTCACTCTTTCAGAAACTTCCCGGTGCCTACACCAATTTCAAGAGAGAGGTGTGGGATGGGATCAGGATGATCGAGAAGAGATCTGGTGCAAGATTCGGCGATCCGGAAAACCCGCTGCTCCTATCCGTTAGGAGTGGGGCTGCCATCTCCATGCCGGGAATGATGTCCACCATCATCAACGTAGGCATAAACCAGCAGGTGGTTGAGGGGCTTGCCAGAAAATTTGGGAATCCCTGGTTTGCCTGGGACAACTACAGGCGTTTTGTTCAGTCCTGGGGAATGTCCCTTGGGATGGAGCGTGAGATCTTTACAGCCCTGATGAATGTCAAGAAAAGGAAGTATGGGGTAGCCAAAAAGGCAGATTTTACCGGGAATCAGATGAGAGAGCTGGCCCTCGATTATTTCAATGCAGTTGTTGGAAACGGAATAGGGATACCTTCAGATCCGTTCAAGCAGGTGATGGGTTCCATACGTCTTGTGCTTCAATCATGGGATTCTGACAAGGCCAGGGCCTATCGGGAGATAATGGAGATCTCCGACAACTGGGGAACTGCAGTCATTGTCCAGGCCATGAGTTACGGCAATATCTCTGAAAATTCTGGAACTGGGGTCGTGTTTACAGCAAATCCTCACAAGAAGCTGGACAGGGTCTGTTTGTGGGGTGACTATTCTATTGGCAACCAGGGAGAAGATATCGTCAGTGGCCTTGTTGCCACCAGTCCCATTTCGGTTGAACAGGCAGAAGAGACGGGCCTGGAACCGGATGATACCTTGGAGAGGCGGTTTCCTGGCGTATATGATTCGCTTCTGAACTGGGCCAGGTTTCTTATCTTTGAAAAGGGCTGGACCCCTCAGGAGATAGAGTTCACCTTTGAAGGCAGTACCGGGGATAAGCTTCATATCCTTCAGACCCGGGATATGCTCACCAAAAAGAGGCACAAGGTCAGCAGGTTTGTTCGTACTCCTGGCCTCGATTCCAGTTATGTGGGACGTGGTATCGGTGTGAGCGGTGGTGCCTTGACCGGCAAGGCGGTCTTTACCCTCGATGAGATCCAGGAGTTGAGGAGACGCGAGCCTGGTACCACTCTGATTCTTGTAAGACAGGATACTGTGCCCGATGATATCAAGGAGATCTCTGCTGCCGACGGAATTTTGACAGCGAGGGGAGGGCAGACCTCTCATGCCTCCATTGTTGCCTTTCGTCTCGACAAGACTTGCGTGGTAGGCTGTGAACAATTAAAGGTTTATGAGCTGGATGGTCGGGCGCTGATCAATGGGCATGAGATATGTTCCGGCGATTATATCAGCATAGATGGAAAAAACGGTTGGGTATATCTGGGTCGGCATGAGATAATAATGGAGGAGGAGGCAATGTTCGTAGTTTAATTCTCTATGGTTTCAGGCATGTTTTTTATCCGGAATATCTGTAAGAGGTATCCGGCACTGTTGTCTGACCTACTATATTATGGCCTGTTTACGGCCTGTTATTCGGTCTGAATCGCAAAATCGTATCGGGAGGTAGAGATGATCACCATTCAAAATGAACCCCGCCCCATGAAATTAGGCATCAATGGTCTTGGCAGGATAGGCAAACTCAGTCTCTGGACCCATGTGGGGAATCGAAATTTTTCCGAGATAGTCATCAATATAGGAAGAGAGGTGGGACAGGGGCTTGAAGACCTGGCTCTGGCAATAGAAAAGGACAGTACTTATGGCCGACTGGGTACATATCTCTATGGTTTCAGAAGCGATAACGTAATTGAAAATCTGAATGAGGCCTCAGGCACCATGACTATAGACGGGGTGCCGGTCAAAATACTTCGGGATAGCCGTGATCCCAAGGGGATAGACTGGGCAGGCAATGATGTGCGGTTGGTCGTGGATACTACCGGTGTCTTCAGGGATCCTACTGAACCAGGTGATGCCCCCAGGGGAAGTTTGAGGGGCCATCTTGAGGCAGGGGCTGAAAAGGTGGTTCTCTCTGCCCCTTTCAAGATCAAGGACAAGGCAGCTGATATGCCTGAAGATGCGGTCACCACTGTGATGGGGATCAATGAGGATGACTATGTCCCTGAAAAGCACTGTCTGGTTTCAGCTGCGTCCTGTACTACTACCTGTCTCTCATTTATGGTAAAGCCGATACTGGATCATTTCGGGGCTGACAGGATTCTGTCTGCCTCCATGGTAACGGTGCATGCTGCCACTGGCAGTCAGCAGGTACTTGACAGGCTCCCAAAATCCGGTGCTACCGACTTGAGGAAGAACAGGAGTATATTCAACAACATCATCCTTACCTCCACCGGAGCTGCCAAGGCCCTTTCCCTGGTGATTCCGGAGATGAAGAGTATCGGCTTCATAGCAGAGTCGGTGCGGGTTCCAACCAGTACTGGTTCGCTGATAGTTCTTGTCCTCACAGTCCAGGATGAGAGTCTGCAGAAACCCATAAACAGGAATATTATAAATGATATTTATCGACAGGCTGCTGAAGGTCCTATGAAGAAATATCTGATCTACTCTGAAAAACAGCATGTCTCCAGTGATATAATCGGCACACCCGCTGCAGCATGTCTGATAGAGGGGGAAGAGACCCATACACGCACTGCTGTAATACATATAGATCCGCGCAGTGCTTGCAAGGCCCTGGAGGAGTCTAATGAGATAATCTGCGACTCCATTCAGGTTCCGGTAACCCAGATGGTGGTTTATGGATGGTATGACAACGAACTGGGCAGTTATACAAACATGCTGGCAGAGCGTGTCACCTCCATAGCGGATTCCATGATCTGATCTTTAGCAGGCAGAGATCTGGAGAATGTCCCAGAAACTATGGTATTTGCTTTGTTCAGGAGGAGAAGATGAAATATGTGGATGAGATGGAGCTTTCCGGCAAAAGGGTCTTTCTTAGGGTGGACTTCAATGTGCCCCTGGATGAAGAGTGTAATATAACTGATGACAAGAGGATCAAGGCAGGTCTGCCAACA
>JALSKY010000294.1 GCA_026988585.1 Deltaproteobacteria bacterium | reverse complement strand
ACAGTAAGGTATCTCATGGATCATGGTGCCAAGGTCATAGTTGCTTCTCATCTTGGCAGACCAAAGGGCAAGCCGGTTTCAAGGTACAGTATGCGACCGGTGGCTATGCGTCTCAGCGAGCTTCTCAATATTCAGGTGGATTTTGCCTCTGACTGTATTGGTGAGGAGGCAGAGAAGAAGGCCGATGCGCTGCAGCCTGGTCAGGTGCTGCTTCTGGAAAATCTGCGCTACCATGATGGAGAGACTGCCAATGATCCCGATTTTGCTATGGCTTTGGCCTCCCTTGCCCAGGCCTATATCAATGATGCCTTTGCCGTGTCCCATCGTGCCCATGCATCAGTGGTAGGGGTGCCGGCACAACTGGAGTTATGCGGTGCAGGGTTTCTTATGAAAGATGAGATCTCATATTTTGAAAAGGCCCTGGAAGATCCGGAGAGGCCTCTATTGGCTATTTTGGGCGGAGCGAAGGTCTCTACCAAACTTGCTGCCATAGAGAATATCCTCTCCAAGGTGGACAGCCTGATAATTGGTGGTGCCATGGCCAACACCTTTTTGAAGGCGAAAGGTTTTGATATGGGAATGTCCCTGGTAGAGGAAGATCTGGTAGAAACTGCTGCCAGTATTATGCAGCAGGCTGAAGAGCGAGGAGTAGAGCTGTTGCTTCCAGTGGATTGTGTGGTTGCCAGGGAATTGAAGGAGGGAGTCTCTGCAGAAATCGTAGCT
The DNA here is from genome assembly GCA_026988585.1 of Deltaproteobacteria bacterium. Classification (GTDB taxonomy): domain Bacteria; phylum Desulfobacterota; class Dissulfuribacteria; order Dissulfuribacterales; family QOAL01; genus JALSKY01. Next base: position 17,595 of record JALSKY010000294.1, on the reverse strand, counting down.
GTGGACAGGGTGCCTGCTGATATGATGGTTCTCGATGTGGGGCCGGAGACAGTAGAGCTCTTTGGCAGGGCAGTGGACAGGGCTGCTACCATAGTATGGAACGGGCCAATGGGCGCATTTGAGACCAAGGGGTTTGAAAAGGGAACCATGGAGTTGGCTCACCGGGTCGCTCGGAGCAGCGCACTCAGCATAACAGGAGGCGGTGATACCAATCTGGCCATACTTTGGGCAGGAGAGACTGAAAATATAACTTATATGTCCACAGGAGGCGGTGCATTTCTCTGTTTACTGGAGGGGAGGCCCCTTCCAGGTCTGGAGGCCTTGAAGAGGTGTGGTGAAGGTAAATAATTTCTTAAGTGATTCAGCGATGTTGCAGAAAATCATGTGGAGGTGATATATGTCTGATTCCAAAAGGGTCCCGATATTGGCAGCCAACTGGAAGATGCACAAGACCAGCCAGGAGGCAATGGCCTTTTTTGATGCCTTTCTTCCACTGGTAGATGGTTGCTCTGGCCGCGAGGTGGTAGTAGCGCCCTCTTTCGTAGCGCTCGAAAAGGCAGTAGAGAGGTGTTCTGCAACTGTAGTTCAGGTAGCTGCCCAGAATATGTATTTTAAGGAACAGGGGGCTTACACTGGTGAAATTTCACCCATGATGTTGCAAGCAGCAGGGGTAAAATGGGTAATTCTTGGTCATTCAGAGAGGAGACATATTTTTGGAGAGGGAGATGAACTCATAGGGGACAAGGTCAAGTCAGCGGTGGATCATGCTTTTTCTCTGTTTCTCTGTATTGGTGAGACCCTTGAAGAGCGAGACAGCGGAAAGATAGAAGAGGTCTTGTCTCGGCAGTTGGAAAAGGGGCTTGAAAAGATCTCCGCCTCTGATTATGAAAGGATAGCTATTGCCTATGAGCCTGTTTGGGCAATAGGTACAGGCCGGACAGCGACTCTGGACCAGATTTCAGAGGCCCATGGATTTGTCAGAAAGCTAATTTCTGGATTGGCTGGTTCAACTGTTGCAGAGCAGATAAGAATATTGTATGGTGGCTCCGTTAAACCGGCCAATGTTAAGGAGATAATGGGGCTTGCCGATGTTGACGGTGCTCTGGTGGGTGGTGCCTCCCTTGAGCCGGAGAGCTTTGCAAAGATAGTAAAATTCGAAGAGAACTGATTCGAATTGAATTTAAAAGGATATAGGCAGGTTTCACCTTAATGTACACATTTATAATAGTTGTTCATGTTTTGGTATGCTTTCTTCTGGTTGTGACTGTGTTGTTGCAGCAGGGGAAGGGGGCAGAAGTGGGGGCGGTCTTTGGCTCCAGTGAAGCAATCTTTGGGGCTGCCGGACCGGCAACGCTGCTGAGCAAGATTACCACTGGCTGCGCAGTTCTGTTTATGATTACCTCTCTGGCCCTTACATATTTATCTGTCAACAAGAAGGGTGATACGTTGATGCAGGGTGTCCAGGTTGAGCAACCGGCTTCTCAGCCTGGAACCAGTTCAACATCTTCGGGTGGCCAAGCCAAGCTGCCTGCAGGTCAGGCGAAATAGTTGCCAGGTCTCTCTGGAAACTTTTATTATTTTATTATATTGATGTTTAAATTTCTATGATTGTGCCGAAGTGGTGGAATTGGTAGACACGCTATCTTGAGGGGGTAGTGGGCAACCGCCCGTGGGGGTTCGACTCCCCCCTTCGGCACCATATTCCTGAATATGGCATCATTCTTTACTGATAGTTCTTGACAAGATTGTTAGTAAACTTTATAAAAAGACAGTCCTGAGTGAAAATTCAGATATAGTGTCGGGCAGTTCATCGGAATTGAGTCAAAAAAATTTTTTGCCAAAATGTGAATAAACATTCATTTTTCGCCGGATCATTAGCTTGTAAATAAAACAAATAAGTGAAAGGAGATGTTTGGGTTATGGCATTAGTAAATCCGCACGGTTCGCAGAAGAAGCTTATGCCCCTGCTGCTCAAGGGTGCCGAGCGCACTGATGAGCTAAAGAGGGCAGAGGGCATGAAGAAGATCAAGATCAGTTCGAGGGAATCGGGAGATATCCTCATGCTGGGAATGGGGTCTTTTACCCCATTGAATGGCTTCATGGTGAAGGACGACTATGATGGCGTAGTAGAGGACATGAAGCTGCGCAAGGTAGATCCAGGCACCATGTGGCCCCTGCCTGTCACCCTCTCCATTGATGACGACACCCTCAAAGAGGTTAAGGAGGGTGAAGAGGTAGCTCTTGTCGATGGTGATTCCGGCGAAATCATGGCAACCATGAAGATTGAGGAGATATGGGAGCCTGACAAAAAGAAGGAGTGCGAACTCTGCTTCAAGGGCAACGGTCCGGATTCCGAGAGGTTCTGGGAGGTTGCCGAGGAGGAGCATCCTGGTGTGCAGCAGGTCATTAACTCTGGGAAATATTATGTGGGCGGCCCGATCAAAGCCCTTTCCGAAAAGGATTTCCCTGAGCAGTATGGCGATGCCTATATGCATCCTGCTGTTTCAAGGGCCATATTTGAGGATCGCGGCTGGAGCACCGTTGCTGCATTCCAGACCAGAAACCCCATTCACCGCTCTCATGAGTTCCTGACAAAGATCGCCCAGGAGGTCCTTGATGGCGTATTTATCCATGCCTTGGTTGGAAAGCTGAAACCAGGGGATATCCCAGGGGATTGGAGGATGAGGTGCTATCAGGTGCTGCTGGACAACTACTACAACAAGGAGCGCACTGTTCTCGGTGTTTATCCCCTTGAGATGCGTTACGGCGGACCCAAAGAGGCTCTCCTCCATGGTGTGTTCCGTCAGAATCACGGATGTTCTCACCTTATCATAGGCCGTGACCATGCAGGTGTTGGTGACTTCTACGGTCTTTTCGAGGCACAGGAGATCTATGATACCCTGTGGGATGGTGCCCTGGAGCTTCAGCCCCTGAAGATTGACTGGACCTTCTGGTGCCACAAGTGTGGTGGCATGGCCTCTCTCAAGACCTGTCCCCACGACAAGGAGGATCGGGTGGTGGTCTCCGGTACCAAATTCCGCAGGCTCATGAGCGAGGGCAAGATCGATGAGGTTCCACCTGAATTCTCAAGGCCGGAAGTCCTGGAGATTCTGGCTGAGTACTACTCAAATCCGGAAGCTCGCGCAGTGAAGATCAAGAAGGGTGCTTTCGAGGATCTGAAGTAGAGATGGAGTGAATTGGGCAGTTCCTCTTTGAAGGGCTGCCCTTTTGGTGCTAACCAAAAATTTAGTAGGAGGTAAAGAGATGCCAAGTTTCGTAAATCCAGAAAAGTGCGACGGTTGTAAGGGAGGGGAGAAGACCGCATGCATGTACATCTGCCCCAACGACCTCATGGTACTGAATCCTGATGAGATGAAGGCCTACAACCAGGAGGCTGATCAGTGCTGGGAGTGTTACTCCTGTGTAAAGATCTGTCCCCAGGGAGCAATCGAGGTTCGTCACTATGCTGATATAGCCCCCATGGGTGGGTATGTTCAGCCAATGCGCGGTACTGACTCCATCATGTGGACAGTCAAATTCAGGAACGGGAATATCAAGAGGTTCAAGTTCCCCATCCGGACAACCCCGGAAGGATCCATCAAGCCATATGATGGTAAGCCTTCACCAGGCGCAGATCAGCTTGACAACGAACTGCTTTTCACATCTGAAACCTATAAGGATAGGGCGACCTGCACACCCGCTGATTTTTCCTAAGCAGTGATTGGCGCCGGTAGGAAGGTAGTTCATTAGAAATTCAAAAAATTTCAAGGAGGAGTAAAAATATGGCACTACGTAATAAACCAACCTGGGAGCTGTTGGCCGAGCCAGATCTTTCCAAGGTTCCTGTAGAGGAATATACCTATGATGCCCTGATCGTAGGTGGCGGTATGGCCGCATGCGGTACTGCATATGAGATTGGGAAATGGCTGCAGGACGGCCAGACCTGCTGCCTGGTGGACAAGGCTGCGCTGGAGCGTTCCGGTGCTGTGGCACAGGGCCTGTCAGCCATCAACACATATATTGGTGAGAATACCCCTGCAGACTATGTCCGCATGGTCAGAAACGACCTGATGGGTGTCGTCCGTGAGGACCTGATCTTTGATCTCGGTCGTCATGTGGATGACTCTGTTCACCATTTTGAGGAGTGGGGTCTGCCCATTTGGAAGAAAGAGGGTTCCAAAGGCAAGAAACTTACAGAGGGTGGTGAGCCTGTCCGTACCGGTAAGTGGCAGATCATGATCCATGGTGAGTCTTACAAGTGTATCGTTGCAGAGGCTGCCAAGGCCGCTCTGGAGGAGAAAGGCTATGATCTTCATGAGCGTATCTTCATAGTGAAGCTGCTCTTGGATGCCAACAAGGAAAACACCATCGCCGGTGCTGTAGGATTCAGCCTGCGTGAGAACAAGGTGGCCATCTACAAGGCCAAGGCTATTATGGTCGCATGCGGTGGCGCTGTTAACATCTTCCGTCCAAGGTCAACTGATGAGGGTAAGGGTCGCGCCTGGTACCCAATCTGGAATGCCGGTTCCACATACACCATGTGTATGCAGGTTGGCGCCGAGATGACCATGATGGAAAACCGCTTCACCCCATCCCGTTTCAAGGATGGTTATGGTCCTGTTGGTGCATGGTTCCTGCTGTTCAAGGCAACAGTAACAAATGGTTACGGTGAGCATTATGTCAAGAGCGATGCTTGTAAGGAAGAGCTGGCCAAGTATAAGCCATATAGCGATGCCGCTGTCACCCCTACCTGTCTCCGTAACCACCTTATGCTCTTCGAGATGAAAGAAGGCCGCGGCCCAATATACATGGATACCGCAGCTGCTCTGAATGCCTTCCTGGAAGAGAAGAAGGCCTCCGGCATGGATGAGAAGGCCCTGAAGAAGTACTGGAAGGAGCTGGAAAGTGAGGCATGGGAGGATTTCCTTGACATGTCAGTTGGCCAGGCTGGACTGTGGGCAGCAATGAATGTTGAGCCTGAGAAGGTTGGTTCCGAGATTATGCCAACTGAGCCATATATGCTTGGTTCTCACTCCGGATGTTGTGGCATCTGGGTCAGCGGTCCCAATGAGGACTGGGTGCCCGATGACTACAAGTGGGGCTACAACAGGATGACTACTGTGAACGGTCTCTTCACAGCTGGTGACGGTGTTGGAGCTTCCGGTCACAAGTTCTCTTCTGGTGCACACGCTGAAGGACGTATTGCCGCTAAGGCCATGGCCCGTTACATCCGCGACAATGCAGACTTTACCCCAACCATCGCTGAGAGTGCTGATGATCTCAAGGCAGAGATCTATAAGCCAGTAACCGTTTACTATGAGCACTACCAGAAGACTACAGATGAGATGGTCAACCCCAACTACATCAAGCCTCGCCACATGATGGAGCGTCTCATGAAGTACACTGATGAGTACGGTGGAGGTTGGTCACCATACTATATGACCAACGGCAAACTTCTGGACATTGCAATGAAGCAGCTCCAGTGGCTCCGTGAGGATTCAGAGAAGATGGCTGCCGGCGGTCTTCATGAGCTCCTCAGGGCTTGGGAGAACCTGCATAGGATCTGGACTGTTGAGGATCACCTCCGTCACATCCAGTTCCGTGAGGAGAGCCGTTATCCTGGCTTCTACTATCGTGGAGACTTCATGCAGGTGGATGACAAGGATTTTGACGAAGGCGGCTGGAAGTGTTTCGTCAACTCCAAGTATGATCCCAAGAGCGGTGAGTGGACCTGTATGAAGAAAAAGTGTCATAAGATCATTGCTGACTAATTCTGATGCGATGGTCAGCCAATAACTGTTGGCAAATCCGTGGTTAATTAGTATAAAGAACCAGGCACTGCTTTAAGTGGTGCCTGGTATTTTTTTATCCAGTATCGCCCTGTCCAGAATATTGAGGTGTTCGGTTGTCATTGCCGTATTTTTCGCGGCAGCGGCGGCGGGTCACCTCTGCATTTCAAGCAGGGAGGACAAATATAATACAAAGGAGCGGGGAGATGAGTGAAAGCATCTTAGTGATTGGCGGAGGCTTCAGTGGATTAACTGCCGCCGTCGAGGCCGCTGAAATGGGCTATGAGGTGTTCATAGTTGAAAAAGAGGCCTATTTGGGCGGTAGGGTAGCACAGCTCAACAAGTATTTTCCTAAGCTGTGTCCGCCTACGTGCGGGCTGGAGATCAACTTCAAGCGCATTCAGACTAATCCAAAGATTACCTACTACACCTTGGCGGATGTTGAATCCATCTCAGGCAATCCTGGGAACTTTAGCGTCTCCATACGTGTGAATCCGCGGGGAACCACACCGCAATGCACCAACTGCAAGGCTGGAGAGGCAGCCGCAACATCAGAGGTTCCAAACGAGTTTAACTTTGGCATGGATACCCGAAAGGCTATCTATATGCCCCATCCTATGGCCTTTCCCAATCAGTGTGTGCTTGATCTGGCAAACACATCCCCTGATGAGATTGAGGCCATCAAGGCAGCAATGCCTGCAGGCCATATCGATCAGGAGCAGCAGGCCGAAACCATAACCTTAAACGTAGGGGCCATTGTTGTTGCAACTGGTTGGAAGCCCTACGATGCGGAAAAAATAGATAATCTCAAGATCGGTCAGTTTGACAATGTAGTCACCAACATGATGGTGGAAAGGATGGCATCCCCCTCAGGCCCCACGGGTGGGAAGGTGGTAAGGCCATCTGACAAGGAGGAGCCCAAAACAGTTGGCTTTGTTCAGTGTGCCGGGTCAAGAGATGTGAATCATCTGGCCTTTTGTTCACAGATCTGCTGTATGGCCACACTCAAGCAGGTTACCTATCTGCGGGAACAGAATCCGGATATAGAGGCCTACATCTTTTACATTGATATGCGTGCGCCTGGTGCCAGGTATGAGAAGTTTTACGAAAAGATAAAGCAGGACGACAAGGTGCATTTCATCAAAGGCAAGGTTGCAGATATAATCCCTGGAGATGCCCCGGGCAGCGTCAAACTGGTTGCAGAAGATACCCTTGGTGGCGGCCGAATCGAACAAGAAGTGGAGCTTGCAGTTCTGGCCACTGGTATGCAGCCGGTAGGTGCAGAATCTCCAATTCCGGGCATTGAATATGACGCGGATGGATTTGTTGTACCCAAGGAAGGAATCATACCTTGCGGCTGTTCCAAGAGGCCTGCTGATGTGGTCTCTTCAGCACAGAGTGCAACGGCAGCAGCTCTCAAGGCTGTTCAGACACTTGTGAGGAGGGCAGGATAATGTCAAAGAAGATTGGTGTATATATCTTTACCGGTGATGGCATCGCCGATGCCATTGATGTGGACAAGCTGGTGGAGCTGGCCACCGGCGAACTGGGATGCGCTTTGGCAAAGACCCACCCTGATCTCTTTTCGCCTGAGGGGCTTGCCATGATAAAGGCAGATTGTGAATCAGAGGAACTCAATGGTGTAGTAGTGGCCGGTATCTCACCGAGATATACCTTTGATGAACTCAACATCCCAGGCGTTTATGTGGAGCGCGCTTCTCTCAGGGAACTTGTTGCCTGGAGCCATGAGATCCCAGAGGATGCAGAGAACAAGGATGCCCAGAAGGAGCATGTGCAGGAGTTGGCTGAAGACTATATTCGAATGGCTGTCACCAAGGTTCAGAAAGCTGAATTTCCTGAGCCTGACTGCTTGGAAGACGCTTCAGACAAGATCCTGGTCATTGGTGGCGGCATCACAGGAATGACTGCTGCCCTTGAGGCTGCAGATGCCGGCAAGGAAGTCACCATCGTGGAACGGGAACCTGAGTTGGGCGGCTTTGCTGCAAAGCTCAGGAAACAGTTGCCGTTAGGGCCTGATTTTTCCGGCCTGCAGGAGCCTGTAGTAGCTGATCTCATCTCCAAGGTTACAGGAAATTCCCTCATTACCGTAAAGACCAGTATTGAGGTGGCCAGGATTGCCGGTGTGCCAGGGCAGTTCAGAGTGTCTCTCAAGGCTGCTGGAACCAAGAGCGAGTGGGATGCCCCGGTTCCCTTGACAGAAGAGGAATTGGTGGACGAAAACGGCAAGGAACTCTCTGCAGAGGACCAGAAGAAGAAATATGATGAAAAGAACGAGGGTCGCAAGGACTACATGGAGGAGGACCCAAATGCAGAGATTCATGGTGCTGTGGTAGTCGCCTCTGGCTGGAGGCCCTATGTCCCAGGAGATGAGGAGTTTACTCATCTTGGTTGGGGTAATCCCGATGTCATTACCAATGTGCAGTTTGAGGAACTGGCCAAGGCGGGAAAGGTGAAGAGGCCGTCTGACGGTAAAGAGGTCAAGAATGTCGCCTTTATCCTTTCTCCGGGAGCTAAAGATGATGATGCCGATTTTCCATATGCTGGTGCTGTGACCAGCCTTGTCGCCCTGAAGCAGGCCAAGTATGTAAGAGAGGACAACCCGGAGGATGGAAAGGCGTTCATTTTCTATCAGCATATGAGAACCCCTGGAAAATATGAATATTTTTATAAGGGGATTCAGGATGATCCTGGCATATTTCTGACAAAGGGAGCAGTTACAGAGGTGGCTGCAGATGGGGGCCAGCTCAAGGTAAACGTGGAAAATACCATACTTGGTGAGGATATCGCTGTTGATGTGGACCTGGTAGTCCTCTCTACTGGAATGGTTCCCACCACAAAGGACGAGCCGGTAATCAATCTGGCATATCGCCAGGGGCCTGCCTTCAAGGATCTGGATCTTTTCGACGGATACTGTGACTCCAATTTCATCTGCTTCCCATATGAGACCAGGCGTACCGGTATATATGCTGCCGGAGCGGTAAAGCGCACCATGACCATGGCAGAGTCCATGGAGGATGCCGCCGGCGCATCTCTCAAGGCAATTCAGTCAGTGGTTGCGGCCAGTGAAGGAAGGGCGGTTCATCCCAGGACTTGGGATTTCGACTATCCAGATTTCTATTTTCAGCGCTGTACTCAGTGTAAGAGGTGTACTGAAGAGTGTCCGTTTGGCGCCCTCGATGATGATGAAAAGGGGACACCAAAACCCAATCCCAGCAGATGCCGCCGCTGTGGAACCTGTATGGGGGCCTGTCCTGAGCGTATCATCGGTTTCAAGGACTACAATATTGACATAGTTGGCTCAATGATCAAGGCCATAGAGGTACCGGATGACGATGATGACAAACTCAGGATAATATGCTTTGCCTGTGAAAACGATGCGTATCCTGCCTTGGATATGGCTGCCAGGAAGGGGCTCTCATGGTCGCCACTGGTAAGGATTATACCGGTAAGGTGCCTCGGTTCAGTGAACGTATCATGGATCAAGGATGCAATGTCAAGCGGAATGGACGGTGCTCTGCTGCTTGGCTGTAAGTATGGCGACGATTATCAGTGCCACTTCGTCAAGGGTTCTGAGCTTTGTAATCTCAGGATGGATAATGTTGCAGAGTCGCTCAATTCCCTTGGAATGGAGCAGGAGAGGGTCAAGTTGTTGCAGGTCGCCATTGATGAATATGATAAGATCCCAGAGATGATAAACGAGTTCGCCCAGGAAGTGCTTGATCTGGGCCCGAATCCGTTCAAGGGTTGGTAAAAAGGAGGAGGAAGTCCGTTATGGCCGATACAAAGACATTCCAGCCTGATTTAGGCTTTGTTAAGGGGGTTATGGAGGCAGGCGGTGACACTGTAAATCGGTGTTATCAGTGTGCTACATGCTCGGTAGTGTGCCCGCTTTCCACAGAAGAGAGTCCCTTTCCAAGAAAGGAGATGCTCTGGGCCCAGTGGGGTATGGCAGACAGGATTGCCGGAGATGCAGATGTGTGGCTCTGTCATCAGTGTGGTGATTGCAGCACCTATTGTCCCAGAGACGCCAAACCGGGAGATGTACTCGGTGCCATCAGGGCAAATGCAATAAAATATTATGCCCAGCCAAAGGCGCTTGCAGATCTGTTCTCAAACAAGGCTGGCGTTCTTGCAGTGGTTGGCGCCTCCTATATAGCCTGGCTCATTGTGATCTTTCTCTGGTCACTTTATACTGGTGAGCGTTTTCTCTTCCCTGAAGGAGATGTGAAGTATTATAAGCTGCTTACATTTATTCCTATTGATGCCTTGGCTCTTCCGGCAGCAGGCATTGCGGCATGGGCTGGCTATATGGGAATAACTGCTTTCTGGAGAGATCTCTGCAAGGGTTCAGGCTATGTTTCATATTCCGGGACCCCTGTAAAACCAGCAATCGGGCCTTTTATATTCAAATATATCATTCCCGCTTTTCAGGAAATTCTTGCACACAGCCGCTTCGAGAAGTGTGGCCAGACCAGGGAGCGGGTGCAGGGACATAAATTGATGCTCTATTCCTTCATCATTCTCTTCATAGTGACCTGTATTGTCTTTGTAGTGAATGATATGATCTATGTGCCGTTTCTGGGACATCATTTTACTCCCATGCCTCTTTGGAATCCAATCAAGATCGCTGCCAATATTGGAGCGGTCATGCTGGTGGCTGGCTCCTGGATGGTCTGGCAGATGAGGAAGAGAAAGACTGAAGAGGGAGTATTCAAAAGTTCAGAGCAAGATTGGCTGCTGATATATCTGATTTTTGCAGTTGGCGTAACTGGTGTGGCAGCCGAGGTGATAAGGCTTTTCAATATAGCACTGTTGGCCTATCCTATCTATGTGCTTCATCTGGCAACTGTAGTTACCCTGTTCCTCAGCATTCCTTACAGCAAGTTTGCACACCTTCTTTACAGGACTACAGCTTATGTATTCCAGCTGTATGAAAAGGATCTGAAGGAGGGAAAGGCAGGCTGGGGAATGGAAAAAGAGGTTCTGCCTCCAAATCCTGAAGAGGCGGAGAAGGCAGCTCACTAATAAATTACTGTCCTTTGGATATTGGTATTGATGGGCGGGGTCGTCCCCGCCCATCTCTATTGAAAGATTTCCATGCAACTGCTAAAAAGTGGTTGCAATTTTATTTTTAGGGACTATTATTTTGGGGCTCAACTTGGGCTGGCGTAGCTCAATTGGTAGAGCAGCTGATTTGTAATCAGCAGGTTGCGGGTTCGAGTCCCATCGCCAGCTCCAGTAAAAAATCAAAAAAATTCAGTGGAGAGGTTCCCGAGTGGCCAAAGGGGGCAGACTGTAAATCTGCTGGCGAAGCCTTCGGAGGTTCGAATCCTCCCCTCTCCACCAGCATTTAATATTACGGGTGGTCTGTGTGGCACAGATGACCCTGCTTTTTTATTTAATAATTTTGACATCTGAGTCAAAAGAAGAATGCAGGATAAAACGGGCGGGAATAGCTCAATTGGCTAGAGCATCAGCCTTCCAAGCTGAGGGTTGCGGGTTCGAGTCCCGTTTCCCGCTCCACTTGAAGCCCACGTAGCTCAGTCGGTAGAGCACTTCCTTGGTAAGGAAGAGGTCACCGGTTCAATCCCGGTCGTGGGCTCCATCATCAGGAAACGGGCTTTCAATTTCGGATTTGATCCATATAGTTTAATTTCAGTAAGAGGAGCATCAGTCATGAGCAAGCAGAAGTTTGAGCGGAAGAAGCCGCACGTGAACGTAGGAACCATCGGTCATATTGACCATGGTAAAACCACTCTCACAGCAGCGATCACCAGGGTACTTGCTGAGAAGGGTTGGGCAGAATTCACAGCCTTTGATGAGATTGACAAGGCACCGGAGGAGAGGGAGCGTGGTATAACCATTGCTACTGCTCACGTTGAGTATGAGACTGAGAATCGTCACTATGCGCATGTGGATTGTCCTGGTCACGCGGACTACATCAAGAACATGATCACTGGTGCAGCGCAGATGGACGGTGCCATCCTGGTGGTAGGTGCAGATGATGGTCCCATGCCCCAGACCAGGGAGCACATTCTTCTGGCGAGGCAGGTTGGTGTACCCTCCATAGTGGTGTTTCTGAACAAGTGTGACATGGTTGACGATGAGGAGCTTATTGAGCTGGTGGAGCTTGAGCTCAGGGAGCTGCTTTCCAAGTATGATTTTCCAGGAGACGATATACCTATAATCAAGGGAAGTGCTCTGGAGGCCTTGAACAATCCCACAGATCCGGAGAAGACCAAGTGCATCTGGGAGCTGATGGAGGCCCTTGATACCTATATTGAGGAGCCCAAGAGGGACGTTGACAAGCCGTTCCTGATGCCCATAGAGGATGTGTTTTCCATTTCCGGTCGTGGGACAGTTGTTACTGGGCGTGTAGAGAGGGGAGTGATCAATGTTGGAGATGAGGTGGAGATAGTAGGAATTCGTCCCACCCAGAAGACCGTGTGTACTGGACTTGAGATGTTCAGGAAGCTTCTTGACCAGGGTCAGGCCGGTGACAACATTGGAGTGCTGCTTCGTGGCACCAAGAGGGATGAGGTTGAGCGTGGTCAGGTAGTGGCAAAGCCGGGATCTATCACACCTCATACCAAGTTTGAGGCAGAGGTTTATGTGCTGTCCAAGGAGGAGGGTGGTCGTCATACGCCGTTTTTCTCTGGATATCGTCCTCAGTTTTACTTCCGTACCACAGATGTGACAGGGATAGTAACGCTTCCAGAGGGAGTAGAGATGGTAATGCCTGGCGACAATGTAAAGATCGAGGCAAACCTGATTCAGCCCATAGCCATGGAGGAGGGGCTAAGGTTTGCAATTCGTGAAGGTGGCCGCACCGTAGGCGCAGGCGTGGTTTCAAAGATAATTGAGTAATAATCGAGTAAGAAAAACCAGTACTAAGAGGTGTATGCGGGATGATGATCCCTACAGACAAGATCAGAATTAGGCTTAAGGCTTACGATCATAAGCAGCTGGACAAGTCTCTGAACGAGATCGTGGATACGGCAAGGAGAACAGGTGCCAGGATTGCTGGCCCCATCCCGCTGCCTACAAAGATTAGCAGATACACTGTGCTGCGTTCCCCCCATATTGACAAGAAGTCCAGGGAACAGTTTGAGGTGCGTACTCACAAGCGCCTGGTGGATATTCTGGAGCCAACACAGCAAACCATTGACGCACTGATGAAGCTTGAGCTTTCAGCAGGTGTCGATGTAGAGATAAAACTTTAGCGGAGACTGCGGATATGGCTGGCGTTAAAGCCTTGTTAGGAAAAAAGGTAGGGATGACTCAGGTCTTCTCAGAGGACGGTAAGCGGGTCCCGGTTACAGTGCTTGAAGTTGGCCCCTGTGTGGTTCTTCAGAAGAAGACGGTGGATAAAGAGGGATATAATGCATTGCAACTGGGCTTCTGGCCAAAATCCCTCAAAAGGGTTAATAAGCCCATTAAGGGACATCTGGACAAGGCCGGTGTCGATAGCGGATTCAGGTTTATCCGTGAGGTGCCTGTGGAAAATCCGGATGATTACTCTTTGGGGCAGGTGTTAACCCTGGAAGATATCGATGTGGGGCAAATCGTTGATATTGTGGGCAAGTCCAAGGGGCGCGGTTATCAAGGTGTAGTGAAGCGCCATGGCTTCTCCAGGGGGCCCATGGGGCATGGCTCCAAGCATCACAGGGCTATCGGCTCTGCAGGGATGAGTGCATATCCGTCAAAGGTGATCAAGGGCAAGCGGATGCCTGGCCGTATGGGCGGAGCAAAAATAACCCAAAAGAATTCATTGGTAATAGATGTAAGGAAACAGGATAACCTGCTCCTTGTAAGGGGCGGAGTCGCTGGCGCCATGAACCAGATGGTCATGGTTAGCTTTAAATAGGATATCAGGAGACAGGGCAGATATGGCAACCCTGGCAGTTTATAACGCAAACAAGGAAAAGGTAGGAGATGTTAGCCTGCCTGATGATATCTTTGGAGTAGAGCCTAAGATCGGTTTGCTTCAGGAGATTGTCAGGTGGCAGCTGGCCAAGAGACGTGCGGGAAACGCCAACACCAAGACCAGGGCGGAAGTCAGGGGCGGCGGTAAAAAACCTTGGCGTCAGAAAGGTACTGGCCATGCAAGGGTTGGAAGCACCAGAAACCCGGTTTGGAGGCATGGTGGAGTTGCTCATGGGCCGAAACCAAAGGACTGGAGCTACACTCTCCCAAAGAAGGTCAGGCGTCTGGGACTGAAAATGGCGCTTTCGGATAAGGTGGCCAGTGAAAGGTGTTTGGTGCTGAGGGATTTCGGCCTGGATGAGATAAAGACAAGGAAGATGGCAGGGCTGCTCAAGACGTTTGGTGTCCAGAAGGCGGTAATCCTTCTTGGCAGAGAGGATAGTAATCTTGAGCTATCGGTCAGGAATATACCTGGGATAAAGGTCCTGAAGACTGAAGGACTGAATGTCTATGATCTCATCAAGCATGAATATCTCATGATACATGAACCTGCACTGGAACAGATTCAGGAGAGGCTCGAAAAATGAGAGATCTTTACTCGGTCATCAAATCACCTGTGGTCACGGAAAAGGCTACCTGGGCTAATGAGAAGTGCAATCAGATAGTCTTGGAAGTGGATGTCAACGCAAACAAGATCGAGATCAAGAGGGCGGTTGAACAGCTTTTAAAAAAGAAGGTTCTTGCAGTGCAGACCCTGAACCGAAAGGGCAAGAAGAAGCGTACCGGTCGTTTTATTGGAAGGCGGCCTGACACCAAGAGGGCAATTGTACGTCTCTATCCTGGCGAAAAATTCGATCTTTTTGAGGGTGCATAATGGCTGTAAAAAAGTATAAACCGACATCTCCCGGTCGCCGGTTCATGAGCGTGATTGTTGATTCTGAACTGGCCAAAAAGGAACCGGAGAAATCTCTGGTGGAGACACTCAGCAGAAGTGGCGGAAGAAATTCCTATGGCCGGATCACATCAAGGCATCGTGGTGGTGGACACAAGAGAAAGTATCGTATAATCGACTTTCGCCGGAACAAGACCGGGGTTCCTGCTAAGGTTGCTGCCATTGAATATGATCCAAACCGTTCAGCAAGAATAGCCCTGTTGCACTATCTCGATGGCGAAAAGCGTTATATAATTGCTCCTTTGGGATTGAAGGCCGGTGATACGGTGATTTCAGACGATGTTACCGATGTAAAGCCTGGCAACTGCATGCCCTTGAAAAATATACCATTGGGTACTTTGGTCCATAATATTGAGATGCGGCCTGGAAAGGGTGGTCAGATAGTTCGTAGTGCTGGCGGCGCCGGACAAGTCATGGCCAAAGAGGGGAAGTATGTTCTGCTTCGGCTCCCCTCTGGTGAACTGCGCCTCTTTCTCAGGGAATGCAGGGCAACCATTGGACAGGTTGGTAATCTCGAGCATGAAAATGTCTCAATAGGTAAGGCTGGACGCAGCCGCTGGCTTGGCCGGAGACCCCACGTCAGGGGTGTGGCCATGAACCCGGTTGATCATCCAATGGGCGGTGGTGAAGGCAAATCTTCCGGTGGTCGTCATCCCTGCAGTCCGTGGGGCTGGCCGACCAAGGGCTATCGCACAAGAAAGAAAAAGCCCAGCGACAAGTTCATAGTCCGCAGAAGATACAAGAAGTAGGCTGATTGAAAAGGAGAACGATCCGTGCCAAGGTCCATTAAAAAAGGCCCGTTTGTAGATGAACATCTGATGAGAAAGGTCCGCAAGGCCATTGACACCAATGATCGGAAGGTCATAAAGACATGGTCCCGCAGGTCCATGATCATTCCGGATATGGTCGGACTTACTTTTGCTGTTCACAACGGCAGGAAGTTTATTCCTGTGTTCGTGACTGAGAATATGGTAGGGCATAAATTGGGCGAATTTGCCCCCACTCGTACCTTCTATGGTCATGCAGCAGACAAGAAGGCCAAAAAGGGCAAGAAATAGGAAGGTGTAAACCATGGAGGCTAAGGCAACCGCCAAATTTAGACGAATATCTCCGCAAAAGGCGCGGCTTGTGGCAGATCTTATCAGGAACAAGCCGGTAGGAGAGGCATTACAGATAGTCACTTTTTCCCCGAAAAAGGGGGCCAGGCTTATAAAGAAAGTGTTGGAGTCTGCAGTTGCGAACGCCACAGAGAACATGAATCTCGATGCAGACAGCCTTTATGTAAAGACAGTTTATGTGGATCAGGGTCCGGTTCTGAAAAGATGGCGGCCCAGAGCAATGGGGCGGGCTTACGGCATAAAGCACAGGCTCTCTCATATCACTGTTGTCCTGGATGAATTTTAGTCGATCGGGAGGATATTTTGGGACAGAAGGTTAACCCTATAGGGCTCAGGCTGAAAATCACGCGTACCTGGGATTCAAAATGGTTTGCAGGTAAGGAATATCCTGAACTTGTGCACGAAGACAACAAGGTTAGGTCCTTTGTCAAGAAACGTATGTATCATGCTGGGATCTCGAAGATTGAGATCGAAAGGGCAGCCAAACGTTTACGCTTGAAGATTCATACAGCCAGGCCGGGTATCATCATCGGAAAGAAGGGTGTGGAGATAGAATCTCTTAAAAAATCTGTGGAAAAGATGGTGAAACGCCCTGTTCTCATCGATATCACTGAGGTTCGCAGACCAGAACTGGATGCACAGCTCGTTGCAGAGAATGTCGCATCCCAGCTTGAGCGGCGTATATCCTTCCGGCGGGCAATGAAACGAGCTGTTGGAATGGCCCTAAAGTTTGGTGCACTTGGCATCAGGGTACAGTGTGCCGGGCGTCTCGGCGGTGCTGAAATGGCAAGGCGGGAATGGTATCTTGAGGGCCGGGTCCCCCTTCACACCCTTAGAGCAGATATCGATTATGGTTTTGCCCAGGCTTATACCACCTATGGGGTTATAGGCGTAAAAGTCTGGATATTCAAGGGAGAGGTTCTGCCGGACAAAGAGAGCGATCTCCTTCCCGCTGAAGTTTAACGGTGAGAATTTAATCATTTTTATTGAGGATCAGAAAAATGTTAGCGCCTAAGAAGATTAAATGGAGAAAACAGCAGAAGGGCAGACTAAGGGGTGTTGCTCAGCGGGGTAATACCCTCAACTTCGGCGACTACGGTCTGAAGGCCCTTGGAAACGGCAAGATCACTGCGAGGCAGATTGAGGCAGCACGTATCGCAATAACCCGACATATCAAGAGAAAGGGAAAGGTCTGGATTCGTATCTTTCCGGACAAACCCGTTACCAGGAAGCCTGCTGAAACCAGGATGGGTAAAGGAAAGGGCAGCGTCGAGTATTGGGTAGCTCCAGTAAAGGCCGGCCGGATTCTCTATGAGATGGAGGGGGTTGACAAGGAACTTGCTATGGAGGCCTTGCGCTTGGCAGCCTATAAACTCCCAATCCCAACCAAGATAGTAGTCAGGAGTTCGGGAATATGATAGCGGCAGAGAAATTGAGGGAATTGACAATAGATCAGCTTGTGAAGAAGGAGCAGGATCTCCGTAAGGAACTGTTCAATCTCAGGTATCAGCACGCCACGCACCAGTTGGAAAACACCTCCAAGATTAGCTCGGTAAGGAGGGACATCGCCAGGGTGCTGACCGTCCTTCGCGAGAAGAAGACAGAGGAAGCCGGGGAGCAGTAATAGATGGAAACAGAAAAGAAGGGATTGCGGCGTACTTTGACCGGCACTGTATCCAGTGACAAAAATGACAAAACGGTCACGGTAACGGTAATCAGGCGGTTTCGTCATCCTATTTATGGAAAATTTGTTCAAAAGCGGAAGAAGTATATGGCCCATGACCCTGAA
>JALSKY010000293.1 GCA_026988585.1 Deltaproteobacteria bacterium | reverse complement strand
CGAACCAGATTGCTGCTGGCGAAGTGGTTGAACGGCCGGCATCAGCCCTTAAGGAACTGATTGAAAACGCAGTGGATGCTGGTGCTTCGCATATAGATATCCTCCTGGAAGATGGAGGCAAATCCCTTATTTCTGTTGCTGATGATGGTTGCGGCATTGCTGCACAAGACCTGGAACTTGCTCTTGAACCTCACGCTTCCAGCAAAATTACCAGCATCGACGACCTTCAGGCCATATCCACCCTTGGTTTTCGGGGGGAGGCACTATCAGCCATCTCATCGGTGTCTGATTTTACTATTACCTCAAAAGAGGCCTCTGAATCCAGTGGATGGGAGTTGAGCTGCTATTTCGGAAGAAAGAGTGGGTTGCGTCCTGTTGGAAGGCAGCCTGGCACCACAGTTAGTGTCAAGGATCTCTTTATGGAACTCCCTGGCAGGCGGGCATTTCTCAAGTCCAAGCGTACTGAACAGGGACGCTGTCTCAAGGTGGTCCGACTGGCTGCAACTGCCTGGCCCGAGATCAGATTCAGTCTGAAGAGTGGCAACAGGGTCCTGTTCAGCAGCAGTGCGGGCAGAACAGGGGCGGATAGGGTCTCCCCTCTTCTCGGTGATGCATTTATTGCCCATCTCGTTGCTCTTCAGGGAGGAAGTGAAAGCTCTCCGGTGCATCTCCATGGCTTTATTGCCCATCCTGATCGGGTGAGGCTTTCAACACGCCAGGTTTACTTCTTTATCAACAGGCGCCCAGCCACGGCTCCAGTGCTCTTCAGGGCATTAAACGATGCCATGAAAGGGCGGCTGGTCAAGGGACAGCATCCTGCAGCAGTCCTGTTTCTCAAGATCGATCCTGATCTTGTGGATGTAAATGTTCATCCTGCCAAACTCGAAGTGCGATTCAGGAGGCCTGAACAGATCTATCGCATCATCTATCATGCAGTGAGAAACGGCCTGGACAGTGTTGGCGACCCAATGGCTTCAATGGATAGTTCAGATGCAGGAAAGAACGGTTCTGCAGCAGGCCATCACTATGCAGATGGCCCTGGAATACAGCATGGAGCCATCCCCTTCAGCCAACCAAAGACAGATTTCAGTGGTTTGGATAGTGTGCAAAATCCTGAGAATGAGATCTCAGCCATATCTTCATCCATAAGGGAACATGCGCCTGCCTATGAAACTGGACAATCAGGCCCAGGCGTGGATGATCACTTTCCTTTTCCCATCCCTGATCAGGGAACGCCGAAAAGTGGAGATGTGCGGGAACGCACTGCCATTTCTGCCAATATGGAGGCAATAGGTCAGTTGGCCAACAGCTATATTCTGGCCCAGACCGGCAACGGCTTGCTTATCCTGGATCAGCACGCTGCCCATGAAGCCATCCTTTTCAAGAGGCTGCAAAAGGAATATCAGGGTTCCGGGATATCATCACAGCGTCTTGCCTTTCCCTTGGTATTGGATCTGGATGAGATGGAGCAGGACGGGGCATCTATTCCAGGGGTCTCTTTAACCCCGGAAGATATAGAGAGCCTTCTTTCAGCCATGGCATCTGCGGGTATTGATGCAGAACCTTTTGGAGAAGGGCAGATAGTGATCCGTTCGCTGCCTGCCATACTCTCCGGGAAGGAGAAGGAAGATAGTGAATGGCTCAGGGAGATGATTATCCAGGTGGCAGCGTCAGGGAGTGTGGATTCACCAGGCCCGCAGGAGCATTCCTGGAAGAGCGGTAATAACAGGCCTGGGGAGAGAGTTGTCCATGAGGTGCTTGCACGTCTTGCCTGTAGTGGGGCCATAAAGGCCGGAACTCCGCTCAATATCAAGCAGCAGCAGGCGTTGCTGGATGAGTGTGTTCAGGAACAGGTAACCCACTGTCCGCATGGGAGGCCAATATGGCTTTTTCGCACTATTTCCGAGATAGAGAAGGATTTCAGGCGAAAATAGTGATGATATGGTTATAGATCATCGGGAAGAGTTTGTGTAATACAATTCTCTGCTTGTCCTGCATCTTCATCTGCCATATCCTGTGTCCATGTTTCCAACTCCATTTCCCATCATAGCCATAGTGGGGCCTACTGCTGTGGGCAAGACAGCGCTCTCCCTCAGGCTTGCCAGGGAGCTGTCCGCAGAGATAGTCAATGTGGATTCAGTGCAGATCTACAGATATCTTGATATCGGCTCTGCAAAACCCAGTTTACAGGAGCGCAAAATGGTGCCCCACCACCTTGTGGATATTTTTAATCCTGATGAGCCTATGGATGCCGCAGCCTTTTCACGAATGGTCAGGCTACGTACTGCCAGGCTCATATCTCAGGGCAGGGCAGTTATCCTATCTGGAGGCACAGGGCTCTATATGCGTTCAGTCCTTCATGGGATATCCGAGATTCCAGGACGGTATCCTGGGCTCAGGGAAAGTTTTAGGAAGTTTGCTGCTGATTATGGCACAGAGAGGCTCCATGAGATTCTCTCCAGGGTAGATCCTGATTCTGCAGTTGCGATAGCCTCAAGGGACCTGTTCAGGATCATGAGGGCCCTTGAGATATTCTATGCTACAGGCATGACACGCACCGAATGGTTCAGAAAGGCCAGGCCTCTCTCTCTATCACGCCTCACAGGCTGTCCTGTATTGAAGATAGGTCTCATGCTCTCCAGGAAAACCCTGTATCAGCGGATCGAGAGACGGGTTGACCAGATGATGGAGCAGGGATTCGTTCAGGAGGTCCAAACCCTGCTGGATGCAGGTTACAATCCTGAACTCAAACCCTTGCAATCCATTGGCTACCGGCATATTATCGCCTATCTTACCGGAGCCAAGAGTTTTGAAGAGGCCGTTAGAGAGATGAAAAGGGACACGAGACGTTTTGCAAAGAGACAGCTTACCTGGTTCAGGGCAGATCCTGAAATCAGATGGTTCAACTCAAAGAGGCTGGCAGAGAGTCACTCCATCTGGCAGGTGGTAAACAGAGCATGAACATACCCAATCTTTTGACCATCCTCAGGGTAATCCTGACGCCCTTGCTTATTATCTTGCTGATTCATGAACGATATGATCTGGCATTCGTGGTGTTTGTGGTTGCAGGTGTAAGTGATGGCCTGGACGGTTTTCTTGCCAGGGTACTCAAACAGAAGACCAGGCTTGGCGCAGTGCTTGACCCTTTGGCAGACAAGGCATTGCTTGCCTCAAGCTATATCACATTAGCCATTATGGACAAGATTCCGGATTGGTTGGCAGTAACGGTCATCAGCAGGGACGTTATCATAGTCCTTGGGGTGCTCATATTGCTGCTAATGCGTTCCAGGGTGGAGATAAGCCCCTCCATTCTCAGCAAGCTTACCACGCTAATGCAGCTTATAACCATCTTTGTGGTGCTCTTGAACCAGCTGTTTCCCCAGGACCTGTCAGCACTGGTAGATGCGTTGTTTGCTGTGACTGCCTTGCTGACAGTGGCGTCCGGGCTGCACTATATCTGGCTTGGGATACAGCTTGTGGGTAACGGGAACAATGGCGGAAATGATGATCTGTCCAGGAGGGCATAGCTGCCGCTGCTGGATCTGAAGGATGGTTTATGTGTGCTTCTGGTTAAAAGAAAACCGGGGTTTGCACTGTTACATGACCGCCTTTCTTTCTGATAAGGAGTAGCATCTCAGGTGATTATGATGTTAACTCCCATCACATAGATGTTTCACTGGTTCTTACGTAACGGGCAATATGGTAGAAAATTAGCCGCAAACATGAGCTAAACCCGGTTTCTATCCAGATAACATGGCGCAATAGGAATTTATCCGCTCCTTTTCTGCCATGGCCCCTTGCACCATTTCGTCAAATATATCCGGGTCCAGATTCATTGCCCTGAGTATCCCAGGATTGAACTCTTCATGTTGATATTCGATAAAGTTGTTACCAATGGCGTTTGCAAGGTAGTTGGAGAGGGATATCACCAGGAGATAGGGGGGAGGGGCTGTTTCTGTCAGGGGCTCATGGTGCCTCAGGGCCACTACCTGAAAGGGTTCAGGAAGTGCCCATTTTTCAAGGAGCTTGCCCCCCCATAACTGGTGATCAATTCCCCATCTCTCCTCAATGTCATCTATATCTGTTCCGATATCATTTTTCAGGGCAAGGAATACCTTGGGAGCCTGGGACATCAGCACCAGCCAGCCTACATCATGTAGCAGGGCCAGGGTGTAGAGATCCGGTTCTTCAACATCCGGAAGAAAATCTCTTGCCAGCACTGCAGTGGTTATCAGGTGTTTCCACAGCCTCTTTGCCTCATCCTTGAGCTCTGCCGGGACTGTCATAAACTGTTTGGCCAGCAGGGCACTGACAGCTATCTGGATAATGTTCTCCCTGCCAAGGAGATTGATGGCATGCCTGATGGAAGTCACTTCTGAATTGAGAGAGTAGAGTGCAGAGTTGCAAACCTGCAGAAGCTTCATGGTCAGGGCGGGATCCTGGCCGATGGTCTCCTCCAGCTCCTGCACCTCGACCTCCTTCTTGCCAATGAGCCCCAACAATCTCTGGGCCACAAAGGGCATTGTAGGCAGTTCATCACGCTCCCAGTCGATCCGTATCAGCTCCCTCTGCAGTGCAGCAGTCTGTAATGTCATAATCTTCCATGATCTCCTGTAATGCTTTTTTTACTCCTTCTCCTTCATCTTGTCGGCAAGTTGGATGAAAGGTTTAAAGAGATCGATGGGAATAGGGAACAGGGTGGTTGAGTTGTTCTCTGCCGAGACCTCTCTCAGGGTCTGGAGATACCTGAGCTGCAGTGCAGCAGGATGCCTTGTTATAATCTCGGCTGCTTCCGAGAGTTTCTGCGCTGCCTGGAATTCGCCTTCGGCGCTGATGATCTTGGATCTTCTTTCACGTTCTGCCTCTGCCTGTTTTGCCATGGCCCGCTTCATCTCGTCCGGCAGGTCTATCTCCTTGACCTCGACCTTGCTGACCTTTATGCCCCAGGGTTCGGTCTCCTGATCGAGAATTCCCTGAATCTTCATGTTCAGGGTCTCCCTCTCTGATAAGAGTTCATCCAGTTCAGCCTGTCCGCACACACTTCGCAGGGTGGTCTGAGCGAGCTGAGATGTTGCAAAGAGGAAGTTTTCCACCTCTATAGTGGCTGCAACCGGATCCATAACCCTGAAATATACCACTGCACTCACCTTTACAGAGACATTGTCCTTGGTGATCACATCCTGCGGAAGGACATCCAGGGTGATTGTCCTGAGGTCAACCTTCAACATCTTATCGATCACCGGAATAAGAATGATCAAGCCTGGCCCTTTGGCAGCGATAACTCTACCAAGCCGGAAAATAACAGCACGTTCATATTCGTTGATTATCCGGATGGCAGACCCAAGGAACACCACGATCAGGAAACCAAGAAAAATAAAAAAAGGGCTAATGGGAATCATTTCAACACTCCTTAAATTTTAAAAATTGACAGGTTGAGGAAACAGAATTTCATTGTTTGTCTTCTGATCCATCGACTGGTTCAATCTCCAGCTTCAATCTGTGGACAGCTGTAACCCGGACAGGTGCACCCTTGTCGATAGGATGCTTTGATATGGCCTGCCATATCTCACCGTGGATGAATACAGATCCAGGTTTTCTGTGAATCGATTCCATGGCATAGCCCTCTTCACCAAGCAGCCCCTGGCTGCCGGTCTTAGGCTTTTGTACCAGTGCCCTGGTGGCTATGAACAGAATAGTGGCCATTGCACCGGAGACTGTAGCAACCGTAGGCCAAAGCACATAATTTGAGATGGAAAATCCTGTGACATCCTTATCAAACAACATGATTGATCCCAGAACAAGACAGATGATGCCCCCAGCTCCAAGGACTCCGTGACTGACGATAAAGAGTTCCATTATGAAAAGGATAACGGCAACTGCTATGAGCATCAGTCCTACAGTATTTGCCTCAAGGGTGTGCATGGCATAGAGGCCAAGTATGAGGCTTACAAAACCTACAATTCCCGGGAACATGGTGCCCGGATGGGTGATTTCAAAATAGAGGCCTACTATCCCGATCATCATAAAGATATACGCGATGTTGGGATCGGAGATGGTCCTCAGGAGTTTATCCCTCAAAGTTGGTTGTATCTCTATAATTTCCTTGTCTATCTGCAGTATGACTCTACTGTTCCGGAGATCAACGGTCCTTCCCTGGAGTTTGCTTATAAGTTCGTTTTTGTCCCTGGCTATGAGATCTATAACCTTCAGCTTCAACGCCTCTGTGGCTGTTATGGAAACCGATTTTCTCACCGCCTCCTCTGCCCATTTGATATTTCTGTTTCTCTGCTGGGCAATAGCCTTTGCCATGGCGGCCATATCGTTTTCGACCTTTTCCCCCATTACGGAATCCTTCTTCATCTTTCCCGAGATCTCTACAGGATGGGCTGCTCCTATGTTTGTGCCAGGAGCCATTGCTGCAATATGGGCTGCCATGGTGATAAATGTCCCGGCGGATGCGGCCTGAGCACCTGAAGGTGCAACATAAACAGCAACAGGGACTGGAGAAGCGAGGATATCCTGAATCATTCTCCGCATGGAGGTTACAAGGCCGCCAGGGGTATCCAACTCGACTATGAGGAGAGAGGCGTGTCTATTGATGGCACTCTCTATGGCCCTGTGAAGGAGTTCATAGCTGGCCGGGGTTATGGCCTCCTGTATCTTCACTGTACAGACAGGACCTTTTATTTTCTTTGGAGTGGTGCCGTTCTGTATAGCTTTTTTACCATTTTCTGCAGCAGTGCCATGGGATTGTCCAGGCATGAGGATATTCACTGATGCCAGGAAAATTAAACACAGCAATATAAAGAATAAAAAGTTCCCGAGTGATAACCTGTCAGGTTGCATATTGGTTGCCATCTTCATTTATCGCTCTCATTATGAGTATCGCCTGTTACCTTCTTGTACTCCTTTTCAACCATCTGTAGATCATGCCACGCCTGCAGTTTCAGGGCCTTTTGCCTTTCGCCGCCAAACCGGAGTAGATAGGCTGGATGGTAGGTCACCGCAATTCTCACATCAGGTAGCCAGTCGGTATGGTGAAAGGATCCTCTTAGCCTGGCAATAGGGATCTCTCTGCCGAGAATGGCATTGATTGCAGTACTGCCAAGACAGAGTATAATTTCTGGAGATATCATTTTGATCTGGGCCTGGAGCCATGGAAGACATGCCTCTATCTCATCCTTGGAAGGTGTTCGGTTCCTTGGAGGACGACATTTGACCACACTGGTTATGAACACCTGGTCACGCCTGATATTTATGGCCCTGAGCATCTTGGTGAGCAGCTCGCCCGATTTTCCCACAAAGGGTCTTCCCTGAAGGTCCTCATTACGTCCAGGGGCCTCGCCAATCAGCATCAATCGGGCCTCTTCATCTCCTTCACCAAACACAATATGGTTGCGGGTTTCATGGAGCCGACATCTGGTACAGGCTTCCATGGCCTGCCGGAGCTCTACCAGACTGTTACACTCTTCAGGTCTTATTCTTCTCTGAGCTGCCCCCTTTCTGGAACCCGCAGAAGGCAGAGAGCCGGCCCTGCTACATGACTGGCTCAGGTGAGGCGATACAGGTGATGAACTGCTTACTGTTCCCTGGTTTCCAGTACCCTCTCTCCCGTGCAGGTTAGATAGTACGGCCATGAGTCTGTCAGTACCTTCACCTGCCGGGATCTTTTCTATGCCAACTCCCCTGTAATAGCTGAGAAGCCTGTGAAGCATTGAGAGCAGCTCTCTATCTGTCATAAAATCAGCCTTTGTGGTGGAATGTGAATAGCAATATAAACCAGCAACAGTTTTTATGAAATGAGAGAAGTTCAGGATTGATGGCTTGAATCATCTCGCTTTTGCTGGAGAAGACTCTTCCATACCTTTTCCACCTTTTCCCTAAGCTCCTCCAGGGAGCCGCAGTTATCAATACAGTAATCAGCCCTAGCCGCCTTGTCACTCTGGGAGAGCTGGCATCTGGCCCTTGCTTCAAACTGTGACAGTGTCATTCCACGGGCCGCTATCCGTTCAAATATCTTCTCCTCAGGGCAGGTAACCGTTATGGTTAGATCAACCTGGTCCTGGTAGCCGCTCTCAAAAAGCAGGGGTATTTCAGCCACTATGATCTTGTCCGGCATTGCAGAGTATCTCTTGGCAACTTTTTCAATCTGTCTGAAGACATAGGGGTGAATAATCTCCTCGACTCTCTTCCGTTTGTCCTCAGATGCGAATATCACCTCTGCCAATGCCTCTCTGTTGATTGCCCCGTCTCTGTCAAGTAGATCATTGCCTGCTGCAGAGAGTATGGCCTGCTTTATAGCAGGCTGCTCTAAGGCCTCATGGGCCAGTTGGTCTGCACTGACTGTTATGGCGCCGAGCTCTTTGAAGATCTTTAGAACCGTTGATTTCCCACTGCCTATCTGACCTGTGAGACCGACGAGCATCACTATCCCCTTGGATGGTATTGCCGGTGGATCTTTCTTAGCCTGCTGATATCCACGTGGGTGTAGATCTGGGTGGTGCCAATATCACTATGCCCAAGAAGCAGCTGGACAGATCTCAGATCTGCACCTCCTTCAAGAAGATGAGTGGCAAAGGAGTGTCTGAGCACATGGGGATAGACATTTTTATGGATCCCTGCAAGCAATGCATATTTTTTTATTAGCTGCCAAATCCTCTGGCGGGAAAGAGGTTTGGACCTGTTGCTGACAAATATGAAGAAGGAGTTACCCTTTTTAAGCAATCGAGACCTGGGGCCTTTGAGATAACTTTTGAGCCAGGTTATCGCCTCTTCTCCCATTGGCACTATTCTTTCCTTGCGGCCTTTGCCTGTCACTCTAAGAAATCCGTTTTTCAGATCTGCATCTGCCAGTTGAAGAGCGGCAGCCTCAGATGCCCTAAGGCCACAGGAGTAGAGTATCTCGAGAAGTGCCCTGTCCCTGATCCCGCTGTCTTTGGATAGATCTGGAGCGTGCATCAGTTTTTCCACCTCTGACGGATCCAAAACTATGGGAAGGGTACGCCCGCGAATCGGATTACCAATGACAGAGGTGGGCGAACTCCGCAGCCCGAACTCCATAATCATGAAGCGGAAAAATCCCCTGACCGGTGAAAGTGCCCTGGTGATGGATGAGGCCGATCGTCCTGAATCCTTAAGGCCCCTAAGCCACGCCAACACATCTCCGGTATCTGTCTTAACCGGATCTGTGATGCTGCAATTTTTTTCCATAAACTCCTGGAAATTGATTAGATCACGACTGTAAGCTTCAAGGGTGTTTGTTGATAAACCCTTTTCTACAAATAAATAGGATAGAAATTGATCTATGGCCTGATCCCAGGAGACTTTTTGATCTTCTGCCTTCATTGGACCAAGCTGCTCATATCACTTGTAATCATTAAAACTCTGCAAGAAGGGATTCTGCAGCCTCCATAATGGCCAAATCAGTAGATGTGGATGCAAGAACTGTCAGCTTGCTCTTGAGGCCACGCTTTTCCACCTGATTGCGTTCCTTGCTCATTTCTACCAGGCGTTCCATGGCTTGACAAACTGTTTCGCTCTCACCTTCCAGGTCCAGCAGCAGAAGCAGGGCCCCCCATTCATCAGGCAGCCCAAAGGATTTGATATATTTTTTGGCTGTCTTGGAGAAGTTACCGGTACCATAGGAATCATGAAGCCTTTGCAGCATCTTGTCATGTTCGTCTGTTCCCTTCTTCCCTTTGAAAAGCCGATCAACCTCCTTGAGATAGTGGCTTTTCAGTCTCGGATCTTCCAGGGCACGCTCCAGTGAGTCCCTGTAATCCTTATCCCCTTTTCTTGCCATTTTTCCTCCATTTTTTTTCTTGAAATAAAAAAGTAAACAGGGCTTGCTCGTTTTTCAGTCGGGCCTGTAAAGATATCAGAAATAAAAAAAGTTCCATTGCCGGATACGACAATGGTAACCTGCTTTTCCTTACCAAGTTGTCTGGAGATAACTCTCAAACGAAAATAAAATCTACGTCAGGCAGTATCAGACAGGTGAGCCTGCCTCCATAGACCGCCCCGGTGTCTATGCCTATCTTGTTTTCCATGAGAAGAGGTTGATCGAAGGGCGTGTGACCGAATATCACCCGTCTCCCCCAGTCATATTTAGAACGGATAAAATCATTCCTGATGAGCAGGAGATCTTCATCCTTCTGCTCCTGGATCGGAATGCCAGGACGCAGCCCTGCATGCACGAAGCAGAACTTTTCAGTCAGCTCCATGAGGGGCAGTGACTGAAGAAATCTCAAATGAGATTCAGGAACCGACAGCCCTTTACTGATGCTGGTATAATCATCCACCGTAGTTTGGCCGCCAAAGAGGAGATAGTTGCTGTTTTCATCAGGGGCTTCCAGATAGTTCAGGAACATCCTTTCATGATTTCCCATCAGGACAGTGAAGGCGTCTGGATGATCAAATTTGAGATCCAGCAACAGTTCTACTACCCGTTTTGGCTCAGGTCCACGGTCGATAAAATCGCCAAGTATTATAATCTGGTCAAGGCTCCAATCTATTGGTATCTCTTTGAGCAGGGCGGAAAATTTGTCGTAGCAGCCGTGAATATCTCCCACTGCATAGATTCTTCTCATCTGAAACTCTGTCTTTCTTTTGGATTCAAGGAATTATAACGACTTGAATTAAATTCATAAATTGATAGTCAACCATTCCTGGAGGGTATAGCTTAAATTTAACTGTAATTGCAGTAAGTTGCATCGATTTTTGTAAAGATCAATCAAACTGCATTAACTGCATTATCCGTCTCAATCCTGCCTGCCTGGCACAATCAAGGGCATCCATGAACTCTTCACGGGTAATGGCCCTGTGAAGAACCGGATGCGTCCCTGCCTTCCAGCATGGCCGGTACTGATCCATGATATTGATAAAGGTATCCATGGATATCTCTTCGGCAAGAAAAGGAAAAATCTTTTCATATCCACTTAGTTTTTCAGGCAGGACCAGGTGACGAACAAGCAGCCCTTTCATGGCTATATTGTCGCTGTCCAGGAGCAGATCGCCTACCTGGCGGTGCATCTCCCTGAAAGCCCTGGTAGTAATATCCCAATACTGTTTCACCCCCGAAAGTTTCAGGCCCACCTTGTTGTCAGAGTATTTGAAATCCGGCATATAGATATCGATGACGCCGGAGAGCAGATGCAGTGTCTCTTCTGATTCATAACCTCCGCAATTATAGACCAGAGGCAGGTTTAGCCCCTGGGATGCTGCTATCAGGAGGGCCCTGAGTATCTGGGGCACAACATGAGTCGGGGTTACCAGGTTGATGTTGAGGCAGCCTCCCTGCTGCATCAACAGGAAGAGGGCTGCCAGCATCTCAGGTGGCATCGGAGTCCCTGTGGCAGACTGACTGATATCATGGTTCTGACAGTAGATACAGGAGAGATTGCATCCGGAAAAAAAGATGGTGCCTGAACCGCCACTGCCAGGAGGGCCAATGAGTACCCGTTCTTCACCAAAGTGGGCCCCATAACTTGCCACCATAGCCGTAGAGCCTATTCGACAGGCACCCCGCTCTCCTGAAAGCCTGTCAACCTTGCAGTTTCTGGGACACAGGGTGCAGGATTCAAGGAGCTGTTCCGCAGCCTCAACCCTTTTCTCAAGCTGGCCTGACTTCAGCAGATCTATGTAGCCAGGATGGTAATCTTTGAGTTTCATGGCTACACCTTTGCTCTGTGAAGAAAGTTGGATGCATAGAGTTCAAGAATTGCCACGCAGAGGGCAACAAGTATTGGGCCGAGTATCAGCCCAAGCAGTCCAAAGGTGTCTATTCCACCAAGTATGCCCAGAAAGAGAAAGAGGTTATGGAGCTCGGTTTTGCCGCTGATAAAATAGGGCCGGAGAAAGTAATCAATCTGGCTTATGACGAGTATGCATAGGGCCAGTAAAATGACGCACTTTACATATGATCCTGTAAAAAAAAGATAGAGGACCGCAGGACCCCAGACAAGAGCTGTGCCAACGATAGGGATAAAAGAGCTCAGCCCGAGAAGGATGCCCAGCAGGATTGCCGAGGAGAAGTCCAGAGCCCAGAAGATTATAATGGCGAGCCCGGCCTGTAATGCCCCTGTCAACAGGTTTCCATAAAGGGTGGCAGACAGCACGTCAGATGTGAGGCGCATAAATTCCTCTGCCGCCTCCTGACTCATGGGGAGAAGCCTCTTGAAGGAGCTGAGCATCCATGCACCATCAGTAAAAAGATAGAAGAGGATCACCATCATCAGGGCACCCTTGAACAGTATGGTTGCAGCATTGCGGAATACAGCAGTGCCTTGAGCCAGCACATACTCGCCTGCACCCTTGGACAGGGTGATTAGGCTGCTTGTGAGATCCACGCTGTTGGCCTCCATGAACTCCATTATCCTTGATGCTGCCTTGTAAAGCCTTGGAAACTGTTCAGGATCAGGCAGAAGAGAAAAGGTGCCAGCCTGGACATGGCGCATCATCTCAGAGTATGTTTTTATGATCTCTGATGTTACGCTGGCCAGGAGGGCAAAGACCGGAATGATAATAAATATGATTATCAGAAAACATGTTAGCAGGGATGCCAGTCCTGAGAGCCCCCGGCACAGCTTGAGAATGTAGCCATAGACGGGATTGAAGAAGAGTGCAAGGATGATGGCCCAGCAAATTGGCTCGAAGAACGGCAGAAGCAACCTGAGGCCAGCTGCCAGAATGAGCAGGGCAAGACAGATGGTAACTGCTGCAGCAAGTTTTCCCCTGCTGTAAAACAGGGTTTCACTCCATTGCAGATCAGGTTTTAACCTGGACACAGTTGTTCTAACCCCTTGGATAACTCTTCATCTCTGATACCAAGTTCCTGCATGAAATCCTTTAGCTCTTCAATGGTGCAGTTTATACTTGGTTTTCTCCTGCCTGATTGAACGTCTCTAGTCTCCTGATTCAGAAATTTCTTTAGTTGTGCGGCAATCTCTTTCCTGATCGGATCGATACCGGTAATCTCCTCCCTCTCCATGAAGGAGCAGAGACGTTTCCAGTTGATCCGGCTTCTTTCAATGCCTCTGTAAATCCTTCTGTCACGGTTGTCAGGATTCAGATCCCTAAGGATGATGCGGCGATACCGATCCACTACCGCCTGTTTTAGCGGAACAAGGTCCAGATCCCCAGGCTGAAGGGCAGGGCCATCAGGATCGGAAAAGAGATAGTGAATGGCATTGTGCAGGGCGATCTCAGGAATTTCACCAGAATGACGGATCAGCAGCAACTCTTCCTGAATGATCTCCTTCAATTCCTGACTTGAGATTTTATTTTTATCTGAAGATTCACACATCATAATTTCTGTCTCAGGAAACGGCACCTCTCTATTCATCCTGGCATTTCTCCATTACCAGTCCAGGGGCTGCTTCCATGCGGCCTTGAGATCTGTGATAGCCTCATCTACCACAAAAGCCCCCCTGGAACTTAAACGTAGCGTTGGTTCATGGGTTACCGTGCCGATCCTGGCTATTCCGGTATCAGCCATGATATCTTCAAAGGCTGTACAATCCGATTCCGGGACGGTAACAATGAATCTGCTCTGGGATTCGCTGAAAAGCAGGTGGTCCAGCCTTTCCACCTGGTCCTGGAGAACAGAATCCAGGTCAATCTCCATTCCGAGACCGCCGGAAAAGGCAGTCTCAGCAAGGGCAACGGCCATGCCTCCATCAGAACAGTCATGACAAGAGGCTACAAGCCCCTTGCTGATGGCCTGTTCCAGTGCATGGTAACGGGCGAGGGCACTCTCTATATCAACCATTGGTACTGTGTTGCCGATAAATCCGTTCATGACAAAATACTCGGATGCCCCCATTTCAGGGCGGGTTATGCCAAGAATATATACAGCATGACCAGGCTCTTTGGCATCCATGGTGACGGCCTGTTCTACATTTCTGATGCGTGCAATGACAGAAAAGAGCAGGGTAGGCGGAATGGAGATCTTGACGCTGCCGATCTTGGCATCGTTTTTCATGCTGTCCTTGCCGGAGATACAAGGCACACCATAGGCAGTACAGATCTCATACAGGGCCTTGTTTGCCCTTACAAGTTGTGCCAGCTTGTAGTGGCCGTCAGGTGTCTTTTCCGACTGTACCGGATCACACCAGCAGAAGTTGTCCAGACCTGCCATGTGATCCAGAGAGGCCCCTACGCAGATGGCATTCCTGACCGCCTCATCCACCGCACACATGGTCATGTGATAGGTATCGATATCACTATATCTTGGTATTATACCGTGGGAAACAACCAGTCCGTCAAGACGCTCAAGGTCCGGCCTGATGACTGCGGCGTCACTTGGCCCATCATCCATCAGGCCGGTCAGGGGCTTGATCACACTCCCCCCCTGCACCTCATGATCATATTGCCTAACCACATATTCCTTGCTGCAGATATTGAACCGGGACAGGAGTTTTTTGAGTTCTCTGCCCAGGTCTTCTGGCTCAGGCATATCCGGCTCAGGGTGTACCGGTTCCTCCCAGATGGCAGTGAGCTCCATCTGCGGAACACCGTTATGGACAAAATCCAGATCGAGATAGGCAACGGTCCTGCCGTTATAGAGACAGTGAAACTTTCCTGAATCTGTGAAAGTTCCAAGGACCGTGGATTCAACATCCATCTTTTTTGAAAGGGCAAGGAACTGGTCTAACTTCTCCTGGGGAACTGCAAGGGTCATCCTCTCCTGCGCTTCTGATACCAGGATCTCCCAAGGTTGCAGACCGGGATATTTAAGGGGGGCACGATCCAGATGCAGTTCAAAACCTCCGGATTCTTCAGCCATTTCGCCTACAGAGGAGGAGAGACCACCTGCACCATTGTCTGTAATAGAGTTATAGAGGCCGAGATCCCTGGCCCTGAGGAGAAAATCGAACATCTTCTTCTGGGTGATGGGATCGCCGATCTGAACAGCAGTTGCTGGTGAACCCTCATGAAGCTCCTCTGAGCTGAAGGTTGCCCCGTGAATACCATCCTTGCCTATCCTGCCCCCGCACATGACTATGGCATCTCCAGGCTGGGCCTTCTTTTCATGGCTGGGTCTGTCTCCAATTTTCTTGGGCATTAATCCCCCAGTTCCACAGAAGACCAGGGGTTTCCCAAGATAACGTTCGTCGAAGAGGATAGAACCGTTGACAGTGGGTATGCCGCTCTGGTTGCCTCCATGTTCTACCCCCTCCCGTACCCCTTCAAAGATCCTCTTTGGATGGAGGAGGCCCTTGGGCAGGGGCTGGTCCCAATCAGGAGGACCAAAACAGAACACATCGGTGTTGAAAACCAGTCTGGCGCCAAGTCCGGTACCAAACGGGTCACGGTTCACACCAACAATGCCTGTAAGTGCACCGCCATAAGGATCCAGGGCCGACGGACTGTTGTGGGTCTCTACCTTGAAGGCTACATTCCATTTCTCATTGAGGCTGATAACACCGGCATTGTCCTTAAAGACCGAGAGACACCAGTCCTGTTCGCCCCTTTTTCTTCTTATCTCCTGGGTTCCCCTGCGGATATAGGTGTCAAAGAGGCTGTCTATCTGTTCTTCTCCATCTGGCGTGCGATAGGTGATCTTTGCATTGAATATCTTGTGTTTGCAATGTTCTGACCAGGTTTGTGCCAGGGCTTCAAGTTCCAGATCGGTATAAGCCCTGCCAAGCCCCATCTTTTTGCGCTCTTCCAGTACTGACGGGTCCTGAAGATGTTTTTGAAGGATCTTCATCTCCTGCAGATTCAACACAAGGACCCTGTTTTTGGAGAGCTCTATGAGTTCCTGGTCGGTCATCTCTGAGAGATCTATCTGCTCCACCACTATCTCAGTGGTGCCGGTGACCCTTGGAACAAAATAGAATGGACTGCCCTCCTGATGATATAAAGAGTTAAGATCCTGAAAACTCACAACTATATGGCGTTGAATCAGGTCATTGCACAGCAGCCCCGTGGCCAGTTCCTCCATCTCTTCACGGCTGAGGGGGCCTTGGATGCAGTACTGAACAGCAGTATATACACCCCTGCCGCTGGGCAACTCACCTATCATCAGCTCCAGGGCCTCACGGGCGACCTTACCTTCATTATCTGTTACTCCAGGTCTGTAACCTACCTCGATGATCCAGTCTGGCGCTGAGGAATCAAATAGTTGTGGTGCCATAGGTGCATCTATGGAGTAGTGCTGAATCACAGGATCGGAGCATGGACCTGTTGCCATGGCTATGAGCGATTTGTCGTCCAGATCTGAATCTACCAGGAATACCTTTATTGTCCTGACTGCCTGGATATTATTGAGGTGCAGATCTTCCCTGGCCTGTTTTAGAACTTTCTCTCCATGAGCATCCAAAAAACCCGGCTTCAAAGCCACTTCTATTCTGTGCGCCATTACATTGACTCCTTGATATTAAAAAGACTCGGTAAAAAGAGAAAATAGATCAACTGATGATCGGATGGGTTCAGTCTATACCATTTTTTCAGAGTCTCCCAGCAGTTTCAAAGAATGGATTCCCAATCGGGTTGAGGTTTCTGCTTGGCAATGACAAATAGCTGATCCTTGGGGCATATATAGACGTTTTCATCCGGATTAACAATAATTTCACTGGTTTCATATCGCTTTACACCAAGCAGCAACGCATGGGCCTCTGTTGCCCTGAGGAGTTTTCTTATCTCAGGAACCTTGATGCAGACATTGAGATCAGGCCAGGCCTGAACACTATAGAAGGCATCCCCCTCTCTTGTTCGTAACAGACGGAAAAGCACATCCGATATCTCTGGATTTGACAGCTCCCTGGCAAGCATCAGATCGTAGATACGGGTAACAATAGTGATTTTCGGATACTGTTTTCCGGTAATCTCAGAATGTTTTTGTCTTGTTCTGTTTATCCTGTCTATGTGTTTTATATTGTTTCTTTCCCGGAGATAAACGCTTATAAAAAGTTCCCTGTTCATGTCATCCACAGCCATGGTGGCAAGGATGGATTCCTCATCTGTTATCCCATAGATCACAACCTTTTGAGCACCATCCAGATTGGCCTTTTTCAAGGTATCATCCTGGTCTATCTTTCCGTAGATGAAGTCTATAATGTCTGGCAGAGGATTTTCCCTGTATTTATCAGAGCAGACCACAATATCTATTTCAGGTCCGAGGTCCATCCTTATCTCCCTGCATATAATCTCCAGTTTTTTCTTTGCCCCTCCTCCAAGAATTATGATATGATCATGATATTTAACTGGTTTGAGACCCTTGAGACGTTTCTTCCTTCGCTCAATGATCTTGTCCGTTCCTGCTCCGATGACAGTAAACATAAGGCCGATTCCAAAGATCATATCGAAGACAGCTATTACCTGTCCCACGATACTCTGAGGCACAACATCTCCATAACCTACTGTTGTTGCAGTAACAAAGAACCACCACGTCCCTTTCCACAGGGTTTTGGGTATGGTGTCCTGGGCATAGGTTTCCCAGTCGAATATCAGGAGCAGAGCAGCAGAGATACAGTGCAGCGTAAGAAGAACAACTATTATGGTCAGCCAGTCATATTTGCGTAAAAGCCGTCTGATTCGCTTCATCAAAAGAAAATACATTCCTCCCCCTGAACACTACAATTTTATGGCAGAAACAGCCCTGAAATAAATATGTTGGAATATTAGACTCTCCATCATGTTATATCAACAGGGCGATGCTGCATATCTGCTGTAGTGAATGCCACGTCAAACTGTTTCAAGATTTTTGCAGGCTGGAGATGGTTATGATATCACCACTCTGCTATATTTGACATGGTTTTAACAAGATATCATCAGTTTTGCTCTGTTCAAAAATGGCCAAAAAAAGATTCCTTAATCATAGATCAAGATTGCCAATGAATTCCTTCGAAAAAGGACCGAACTGTGCAGGTTGCGGTGCATGCCTTGCAATCTGTCCTGTTTACAGGATCTCGTTTCTGGAACGCCATTCGCCAAGAGGCAAATATCACCTGTTGGTCAAGGGGCTGGACAAACTACCTGGATCCATTGCTGATATGATGGTCAGAGATACAATGACAGCCTGTCTTCAGTGCGGCGGATGTGCCTCTGTGTGTGCTGCAGGAGTCGATGTGCGATCCATCATCAGGGAAAGGAGAGAGAAAGAGGCATCAGCCTCCCTGACAGTCAGGAAGGCCTTGAAGATCATGGAAAACGGCCCGTTGAGAGGGACTGGACTTGCCCTGAAACTCCTATCTATGTTCCCCGGTTTTCAGGGCATAGATTCCTGGTCTCCGGCAGAAAGACCGTTTCTTACGGCCATCAGACAAGAAGACAATATGCTGTCTGTCTATCCGCCCCCGTCCGCGCCCGTAGATCCACACCGGCTGAAAATTGCCTTTTTTGCAGGGTGTGTCCAGAATTTCATGATGCCAGGAGTTGCAGAGGACGCCCTGAATCTACTGAGCAGGGAGATAGTGATTCCGTTGCAGCAGGGATGTTGTGGCCTGGCTGCCCTGAGTGCGGGATTGACTGAAATGGCAAGAGAGCAAGCGGCAAAGAACATAAAGATATTCTCTGCTATCCAACCGGATATACTCCTGACAGGGTGTGCATCATGTGCGTCAATGCTGTCAGATTACAAAAAGCTGTTTCCTCAAGGAGACCCTCTCCATGAACAGGCAGCATGGATATCAGATTCGGTTAGGGAGCTCTCCTCTTTCCTTGCATCAGAAGAGCAGTTACTATGCAGGATAACAGGACCATTCGAATACGGAAACCAGACCTGCTTGTCAGATCTCCTGCCTTTTGCCCTGCAGGTCCCATGTCATGACAGGTTCTCTCCAGGTGGATCTTCAGATATACAGAAGTTGTTCGAACGGATGGGCATCACCCCTGCAATCACATTGGGATGTTGTGGTTTTGGGGGCTCTTTTTTCATAGGCAACAGAAAATTGTCTGCAGGGATCAGGGATACTCTTGTTTCAGAAGTCAGGAGAGCAGGGGTAAAGAGAGTTGTCACCAACTGTTCAGGCTGCCTCATGCACCTGGAGATGGCTTACAGGAAGGGAGATCTGGGAGAGGCAAGGCCGTTACATCTTGCCCGGTTTCTCTCTCTTCTCCCTTGAGTAATCTCTGCGTCTGACAATAGATCTCTCTGTCTATGACAAAATGTCATCTCATCAGGATGATTTCATCCTTTTTCTGATATGTTTTTCCAGCTCAACCAGCAGAAAGGTGGCAAATCCTGCACCAGTTATTCCAACCCAGAAATCAGGGGGAATTGGGGCGCTTTTGAACAGGGTGTTCATGGCTGGCAAGTAGGTATAGCATAACTGAACCAGTGTCATTGTGATCATGCCTCCAAAGATCCATGGGTTGGAGAAAATGCCCAGGCTCCCTATGGAGTGGTGAAGTGAACGGCAGTTGAACAGGTAGAAGAGCTCCATGAAGATGAATGCGTTAACTGCAACGGTCCTTGCCTGTTCCAGGGTCGCTCCCTGGTTCATGGCCAGTTCAAAGAGACCAAACGCCCCAACAAGCAGCAACGCTCCAACAAGCAGGATGCGTAAGGATAGGATTTTATTAAGAATTGGTTCCTCAGGATTACGCGGTGCCCGATCCATTATCCCCGGTTCCTTGGGTTCAAACGCAAGGGTGAGGCCGAGGAAACCTGCTGTAGTCATGTTGATCCATAGGATCTGTACTGGCAGAATAGGAAGCGTCATGCCAAACAGAATTGCTACAAGCAGCACCAGCCCTTCTCCCAGGTTGGTTGGCAGGGTCCATACAATGAATTTTGTGAGGTTGTCGAACACCCCTCTGCCTTCTTCCACTGCTGCCTCTATGGAGCTGAAGTTGTCATCTGTGAGTACCATGTCAGCGGCTTCCCTGGCCACATCTGTGCCTGTAAGCCCCATAGCAACGCCAATGTCTGCCTGTTTCAGGGCAGGTGCGTCATTGACTCCATCTCCAGTCATTGCTACTACGTGGTTTTTAGCCTGCAGTGCCCGGACTATTCTGATCTTCTGTTCAGGAGTAGCCCTGGCAAATACGGATACATCTTCCAGCAGGTCCCTTAGTTCATCTTCGTTGAATTCGCTCAGCTCTTTGCCTGTGATAACCCTTGGCAGCCCCTCTTTCCTGCAGCCTATGCCTATCTGTTCGGCAATGGCTGCAGCCGTAACAGGA
This sequence comes from Deltaproteobacteria bacterium, assembly GCA_026988585.1. Taxonomy (GTDB): domain Bacteria; phylum Desulfobacterota; class Dissulfuribacteria; order Dissulfuribacterales; family QOAL01; genus JALSKY01. The sequence continues at coordinate 12,241 of JALSKY010000293.1, read as the reverse complement.
TGATCTCCGGTGATCATCTTGACCTCTATGCCAGCCTTTTTACATATTTGAACTGCAGTAATCGCTTCAGGTCTTGGAGGATCGATCATCCCCTGGATGCCAAGAAATACCAGTCCTTTTTCAAGATCTGTGTGATCTATATGAATTTTGTCAGCATCAAATTCAATCATTGCAAAGGCCAGGACCCTAAGTCCCCGTACAGTCAACCTCTCCACATTTTGCAACTGTACCCCAATATCAAAGGGGAGGAGTTCACCATCCTGATTCATTGCTTTAGAGCATCGCTGGAAAATCTTTTCCACTGCGCCCTTTATGTAGGCTATCTTTCTGCCTGTTCTCAGGTCTTCATGGAGTGTGGCCATATATTGATATTTTGAATCAAAGGGCATGGTATCAATTCTGGGAAACCTGCGTTCCTCCTCTTTGGCATCCAGGCCACCCTTCACAGCAGCGACTATCAGGGCAGCCTCAGTTGGATCGCCATATATCTCCCAGCGACCATCTTTTTGATATACACGGCTGTCATTGCAGAGCAGACCAGCCCTGAGACACTCCAGCAGTGCTGAACCGGGATTGTCTTCAGGTTTGTCCATCCTGACTATCCTGCCCTGAGGAGCATAGCCAGTGCCACTAACTTCGTAACGAGCATCTCCTGCAATGATAGCCTGAACAGTCATTTGGTTTTTGGTGAGGGTACCAGTCTTATCAGAACAGATTACTGTAACACTGCCCAGGGTTTCTACTGCAGGCAGTCTTCTGATTATAGCCCTTCTCTTTGCCATTCGAGCCACACCTATAGATAGCACCACAGTGACTGCTGCAGGCAACCCTTCAGGAATGGCACCTACAGCAAGGGCTACTGCAGCCATGAATACATCTATGACAGGCTGTCCCCTGAGCCACCCCACCAGGAAGGTTACAGCAGCAAGGAAAAGAATGGCAAAAAGCAGGACCCTGCTGAACTCTGCAATCTTTTTTGTGAGCGGAGTCTGCAGATCGTCAGCAGATGCTATGAGTCCGGATATTCTGCCTACCTCAGTGTTCATTCCAGTGGCCACTACTACGCCGGTGGCGAATCCACCGGTTACCAGAGTGGAGGCATAAGCCATGTTGGACCTGGTTGCCAGATCAGTCTCTTCAGGCAGGGGCTCTACTGTTTTGGAGACTGGAATCGATTCTCCGGTAAGGGCAGATTCATCCACTTGAAGTTCTCGGGTAGCAAAAAGTCTTAGGTCTGCAGGCACCCGGTCTCCTGCTGCAAGCAGAACTATGTCTCCGGGAACCAGAAGATGTGAGGGGATCTGTCTCTTCTCTCCCTCTCTTATTACCTCGGCAAAAGACTCCAGTGTGCGGGCCAGGGCGTTAAGGGCGTTTTCTGCCCGGGCTTCCTGGATGAATCCAACAAAGGCATTTATAATAACTATGCCTATGATTACTCCTGAATCTACCCATTCTCCCAGTACAGCAGTTACAAGGCTGGCGACAATGAGTATATAGATCAGGGGCTGATGAAACTGTAGCAGAAACCTAAGCCATGCCGGTTTGGACCCGGCTATCTTCAGTTCATTAGGGCCATATTTCTGGAGTCTTTCTGCTGCTTGTGTTTCATGTAGGCCACTCTTCGGATCAGTATCGAGCAAACGGAATATCTCTGCAGGATCCAGGGCGTGCCATGGTCTTTCATTTAATCTTTTTCCTTTTCCCATGGGTTGATCTCCTTTTGATCAGCTGTTCAAGGCCACTTTGGGAGTATCTGGATCATGCCAAAAGGTTTGCCTTCACAAGACTATAGGGTAAAATTTTTTGATTATAGCTTAAAATAGCGAGTTGAAAATCATCGTATATTTTTCTGCCCTTTTTGGGATTATATTGTTTCAATAAAGATAAACACTATTTTATGAAAACAATATAAAAAAATATAACCAACAACAGGTCTATGCACACCGAGGACGCATGAAAGAGATTCAAGACCATTATTTCCGTTTGGCAAAGAAGGAAGGGTATCCCGCCAGGAGCGTTTACAAGCTGAAGGAGGCCCAACAGCGTTTCCGTTTTCTCAAACCTGGCCATATAGTGATGGACCTTGGTGCTTCCCCTGGATCATGGAGTAAATATCTTGGGGAGATAGTCAAGAAAGGTGGAACAGTTGTCTCGGTTGATCTGAATCCCTTGAGAATTTCCGGCGAGAATATCCATTTTTTGAAGCATGACGTGTTTGAGCTGGATTACAGGGAAATCAGGGACGAGTTTGGTCGATTCGATGCAGTGGTCAGTGATATGGCCCCTGCAACTACAGGTAGAAAGGATCTGGACCATTACCGGTCCATGGACCTGGCTCGACAGGCTGCAGAGATTGCAAGGGCCCTGCTCAAGGATAACGGCGTCTTTTACTGCAAGGTATTTCAGGGTGAGGACCTTCCTGATCTGAAGAGATGGCTATCTACCATCTTCCAGTCAGTAAAGTTTTTCAAACCCAAAAGCTCACGGTCTGAAAGCGTGGAGATCTTTTTGTTCTGCAACGGCCTGAAAAAGAGGTAGAAGAGGAATCCTGGCATCAGAATTCAGTTTTTTCTCATAACCTCGACAGGCCTGAACTGAAACAGAAAAGTGTCTGGCATCTATATTCATATACCCTTCTGCAGAAAAAGATGCACCTATTGCAGTTTTGTCTCCATGCTTCACAATGAAGAGCTGAAAGAGAGTTATGTTCATGCCATCTTGCATGAGATGGATCTCCTTTCCAATTCCATGCCTACTCTTTCCACGCCGGTGGATACCATATATATCGGCGGGGGCACGCCATCCCTGCTTTCAGGAAAGGATTTGTCCAGTACCATCTCCAAGGGAAAGGAACTGGCTGCCAGACTTTCGGAGTTAGTCTCTCCAGACACTCATTTCGCTCCGGTCAAAGAGATCACGGTAGAGGCAAATCCGGAATCCCTATCTCTGGAATTCATTGATGCCTTTATGGAATCTGGAGGAAACAGGTTAAGTCTTGGTGTTCAGGATATGAGTGAAAGGGGGTTGAAGACTCTGGGCCGGATCCATTCTGTGGATCAGGTTGGAGCTGCATGTGAAATGGCACGGAGAGCAGGGGTATGGAATCTTGGGATGGATATCATATACGGTATTGTTGGACAGGATAGAGAGTGGCTAAACAACACACTTGATGCCGTTTTAGGGTTACATCCTGATCATCTCTCCTGTTATGAGCTCACTGTCGAGGAAGGAACTTCTCTGCACCGGCAGATCCGCAGCGGAAAATTTTCCCAACTGTCCCAGGATCAGGCGGTAGAACTGATGGACCTGGTTGAGACTAAGCTGGTTTCATCAGGGTTCGACCATTATGAGATTTCAAATTTTTCCAGGCCCGGAAAGCAGTCCCGCCATAACATAAATTACTGGCTGGCTGGGGAGTATGTAGGGGTGGGGATCGGTGCCCATTCACACATAGCCGGTATCAGACGCGCAAACACTATGGAAATGTCACTCTATTTCAGGTCACTTCAGCAGGAAAGGCTGCCAGTTGCTGAGATAGAAAGGTTGGATGAAGAGGCCAGGTTCAGGGAAGCCTTTGTAATGGGAATGAGATTGGTTAATGGTCTCTCTCTGGAGTGGTTTCAGGAAAGGTTTTCTGTTGATCCTGTGGAGTATTATGGCGATATGTTGAAACAGTTTGCAGAGTTCGGCCACCTTCACATAGAGGACGGCAGGATCGCCCTGACCAAGAGAGGTAGGCGGTTGTTCAATTCAGTGATGTGTCATTTTATTTAATAACAGGACAGAGCCGAATTGATTGAATAGCGGAATCTGATTGGCTGGAAAGAGCGGGGCAAGGTTTCTATCTCTCATGGAGCAATTGATGAGACTTTCAGCTATATGGCCATTTCGGCATGAAAGGGTTAAAACCAGATGAAATTTCATAAATCAGCCAGTTATATCATGGTCTCCTGGCTCATCTCTGCAATGGTTTCTGCCATTCTTGGAGGATGCTCCTCCTTTTCTAAGAGCCCTCTTGGGCGAACCATCTCCCCTCCAGACGTAAAGATAATGAGTTATCACTACAGGGCAAACCTCACATTACTGCGTGATATGATGCAAAGGCTCTACCGGAAAAATCCCTGTTATGAACCTGATCAGCGGAGCAGAATGGAGAAGATGGACTTTCTCTTCAATCCCGGATACTCTGCGAGACAGGCCAGATGGTATCAGAATCTGTCAGCCATTGAGGATATGGGGTGTCCTGTCCTGACTCTGCCGTCTCATAGGCTTCTCGACATGGCATTCTCACCTGAGCCATGTTATCACGACAGGATTTTTTTGCTGATAATGGGTCTCAAGAAGAGTCTTGATGAGGCCTATTCCGTTACAGATGGTGTTTTCGTAACCGGATGCCAGATACCTGTAGAACAGCTTCAGAGGCTTTATCACAATTTTCAAGTTGCGAAATGGCGATTAAAATCAAGAAGATTTCCTGATGGAACACCTGTATTTTATGCCAATGAAGCTGGGAGAGGCGGCTATATCAATATGGGGTATGAGGTGATTTTTACCACCATATTGACGAGGATAGCAGATGATATTTATCTTAGGTCAGGCCTTGAAGGACATTTTGCCATCAGGCTTGGAGCAAGTTTTATGGCCATTTTATAATCACGAGAAGAGTTTTTTTGAAAAGGAGCTGATAATCAGATGCCCAACGGACCTGAACCTTATATAGACGATTCCAAGGCACTTCAGGATGATGATACTTTCTGTTTTTCCTGTACCCCTGAAAAGAGCTGTTTTACACGCTGCTGTTATGACCTGAATCTGGTGTTGATGCCTTATGATATATTGAGGATCAAGAACAGGCTTGGGATGACCAGCTCTGAATTCCTTAAAAAATATACATCCGTGCATGTAGGATTTGGCTCAGGACTTCCTGTCGTTATGCTGAAGATGGAAGATCCCTATCTGAAATGTCCATTTCTGGAGGAAAACAAGGGTTGCACCATCTATGAGGATCGGCCTGGTGCATGCCGCACCTATCCATTGGCCCGAATGGCCAGGCGTTCAACGGAAATAGAGGGGGTGGAGGAGTTCTATTACATTGTCAGGGAGCCGGACTGTCGCGGATTCAAGGATGGAAAAGAGTGGACAATCAGAGAATGGAAAGAGAATGAGGGAGTTGTCAAGTACAACGAGATGAATGATATCTTTGGTGAGCTATATCAGGCCAAACAGGAGGCAGGGATTGAACATCTCACTGCAGATCAGATAGATATCTTCTACATGGGCTGCTATGATATTGACAGCTTTCGGATCAACTTTCTTGAAGGTCCCAATCTTGAAAGATATATGGAAGATGAAGAGATCATCGAGAGGATATCAAGTGATGAAGAGGAGCTTCTGGCTTATGCCATGCGCTGGGTGAAGAAGAAGCTCTTTTCAGGTGGCTGCCTTGGGTGTTCCGTTTCCGCAGCCCAGGATCAGAACTAAACAGGGTGGATGGTGTGAGCAGATTACGGAGTGGCGGTTTTCTTTTGTTGCTGGGCGGGGTGCTTGTAGCCAGGTTTCTCATAGATTTATGGGCAGAAAGAAGGCTCAAGCAGTCCAGTTCCTGATGGATCATCCCGTTATTGAGCCAGCAGAACAGGACTCTGATAGAGAAGTTTGATCCCATTGATTTCAACTATGTGAAAGGAGAGGATTATGTCCCTGAAGGCCTATATTCTCATAAATACCAGGATTGGAAAGACTGCTGATGTAGTGGATATGTTGAAGCAGATGCCAGAGGTAACCCATCTCGATGTCATTATGGGACCTTATGATATTATCGCCCAGGTAGAGACGGAATCCCATGATTCTCTATCAAAGATGGTCATGAAGAAACTTCAGACAATAGATGCTATCCAGCACACCATGACCTGCACAGTTGTAAGCATGGATGACATTGTGTGAAAAGAGATTTTCCGCCTCAATTCGCCTGAGAAACAGTGAGTTAAGGTGGCAAAACAACCCAGGAGCTGTTTATTATTCATTCAGAGGCCTGGGGACATTGGCATCAGTTTGGTCTTTCTCTATGCCGATCTCAATCCGTAAAGGGCTGTGATTCTTTCAGGCGTTCTTAGCCCTTTATCTAAAATCATCCAGTAGCATTTTTACCTTTTTAGCTGCGTCAAGATTAAAGAGGGCCAAGGCAGGTAGCAGTTATGATATCTGAAAGCTCTGGTAATCTAAAGCGCCAGTAAAGGCCAGAGTTGACAACAGGCTCGGCGACTGCCCTGGCATCCAGCAATATGCATTTTTATTCCATGGACAGCCCATTTCCAAACCGTTTCAAGGATAAGGTTCTCTGGCCTGTCTCTCTGCCAAAGGTTGTATGCAGTTGCTAAAAAACCTATTCAAACACCTGTCCCTTGAGATCTTTGCCCCAGAGGCCCTGCTCCAGGAGCGGTACAGGGCCTTCAAGACCCTTCTGGAGCATGACAAGAGGGCCCATGAACTCATGGCTGACCTCGAGGACATACTGTTTCGAAAGCGCCTGTTGGACCATGCTGCCCTAAAAGAACGATACCGCAGGCTCTCAGTCTGCATCCTTGGCATGATAAAGGCATTAAGGGAGATGGATCCGGCATCTTACAGCGCCCTTGAAGATATATACAAACAGATCCACAAATACGTAATCCGCATCATAGAATGGATGCCCGTAGCAGGCCTGGCGGAAAGGTCTGTGCCCTATCTGCTCCCCATTGACAAGATCCCAAAACAGGATGGCCTCTTGGTAGCAGGGGGGAAGGCAGCCAACCTTGCCATACTGAAGAGGGATCTCGGCCTGCCGGTGCCGGACAGCTTTGTCATCACCACCAGGGCCTTTTCAAGGTTAATAGAAGAAAACGGGCTGCGGGGCCCTATAGATGAAGAGCTTTCAAGGCTGGATATCCATGATGCCAATGGCCTTAACCAATGTTCGAAAAGGCTCATGGCGGCCATGTTTGCAGCCAGGCTTCCCTCAGAGATCCAGGAGGCCCTTGAGAGTGCATGGACAGGGCTTTCAGGGCAGGAAAAAGGGCAACACGGGCTGCTTGTAGCCCTTAGGAGCAGTGCCGTTTCCGAAGATGGCCAACTGACCTTTGCCGGCCAGTACCACAGTGAGCTCAATGTTGACAAAGGCAGCCTGGAATATGCGTACAGGAGTGTAATTGCCAGCAAATACAGTGAAAGGGCACTGTTTTACAGGATAACCCAAGGCCTTTCAGATGAAGAGACTCCAATGGCAGTGCTCATATGCAAGCAGATCAGGGCCAAGGCCAGCGGGGTTATCCACTCTTCAGTACAGCAAGGTCAAAAAGGCCATGGCAGCAGACGGCTCATCATATACGCAGCACCAGGGGCAGGTGAAGAGATCGTAGGCGGCAGGGTATCTGCCGATATCTTTGTGGTAGAAAAGGGAGGACAGCCAAGGATCGTTGAAAAGGTCCCAGGAAAAGAGACCCATCCAAAAGGGATCTCTGCTGGACAAAAAGCAGCCCCTGTACACCTCGCCATAGATGACCACCAGGCCCTGACCCTTGCAACGTGGGCCCAGGAGATAGAAAACCACTTTGCCACACCCCAGGACATAGAGTGGTGCATCGACCAGGACGGAAGGCTCTACATCCTGCAGGCAAGGCCACTGGGGCCTTCCGCCCCTTCAGAACAGTTAGCTGTCAGTGGAGCTCAAAGAAGAAACGGCAGTTCCAACCGCATCCCTGAGGCGGCGCGCATCCTCATATCCGGCGGTCAGTGCGCTTCCGGTGGAGTTGGCGCAGGCCGGGTACATCTGCTGTCTCAGGATGATAGTACGGCTGCATCGCCTCAGGTACCCCAGGGAGCCATAGTTGTGGCCAAAAGCGCTCTGCCCCAGTATGCGGTTTTGTTGGACAGGGTTTCAGGCATCATAACCGATTCTGGAAGCCCTGCCGGCCACCTGGCATTGGTTGCAAGGGAGTTCAAGGTACCTGTACTGGTCAACACCAAGGATGCCACAAGGAGGCTTAAGCCCGGACAGGAGGTAACCATGTTTGCTGAGGAAGGAGTGGTTATAGAGGGGCTGGTACAAACAGACAGCATCAAGGCAGAAAACAGGGGGATAGGAGTGCACACACCTTTTTTCCGCAGGCTTGAGATGATGCTCTCCTTCATAATGCCACTCAACCTCACAGATCCAGAGTCTGAAAACTTCAGGCCAGAAGGGTGCCGCACCATCCATGACATAGTCAGGTTCTGCCATGAAAGGGCGGTAAGACTCATGTTCCACACGGGAGGGATAGGCAGGGGAAAGGCCAGGGGCCGAAAATTAGCACTCTCAAACGTCCCCATACAGATCTTCGTGGTGGATATTGGAGGAGGGATCAGGCCAGAGGCTGGGGACAAGGGCCTGGTCACCCTGGAACAGGTGGCGTGCCGACCGCTTAAGGCCCTCCTTTGCGGCCTGGACCAGGACCGTGCAGTCCAGGAAGAATTGAGCCGTTTTGACTGGAGGAGCTTTGATACCATAGCGCTGGCTGGAGGCATAGGCAGAAAGGACTCCGCCGCCCTGGCCACTTATGCAGTGATAGCAGAGGACTATCTAAACATGAACATGAGGTTTGGCTATCACTTCGTGGTCCTGGACACCCTATGCAGTGAGGAGCAGGTCAAAAACTACATACTGTTCCGTTTTGCAGGCGGGGGCGGCAGAGCAGAAGGAAGGATGTTAAGGGCCGAGTTTATACGCAGGATCCTTGTCCGGCTCGGTTTCTCTGTAAGACAGAGGGCAGACATGATAGATGCAAGATTTACAGAAGGGGACAGGCATACCATAGAGGATCTTCTGGAACAGATAGGCAGGCTTGCTGCTGTAACACAGCTCATGGACATCTACCTTAAAGACATGGAGATGGTTGAGCAGCACACAAAGGCCTTTTTCCAGGGTATCCAAGGTCAGTATCATAAAACCCCTTTACAAGATGGAGATGGACCGTAGATATGGCTCCAGACTTTCATGAGACTCGTACATCCATGCCGTACTATTGCCGTGAAAATAAAGCGGATCAGTGTCTGATCACGCCAAATTATGCAGACGGTAATTTGGGATGAAAGGAGCAAGGTGTGGCGTCAGAGGCAGGCCGTGAGATAAATTGGGTTACCCCGGAGATTGCCGTAGGTTGTGCCCCTTTGTCCTTCAATGCCATAGAAGAGTTGAAGAAACAGGGCATAGATGCCGTGGTAAACCTGTGTGGAGAGTTCTGCGACCTGCACCTGATCGAGGCCGAATCCGGCCTGGATGTCTATTTCCTGCCTGTTGCTGACGAGTCAGTACCTGACATGGAAGAGATGGAAAGGGCCTTGGACTGGGTGGACAAGCGCATCTCAAAGGGCAAGAAGGTCCTGATCCACTGCAGACACGGTATAGGAAGAACTGGCACCTTTGTTACAGCCTATCTCATCAGGCATGGGCTTGGGCTTAAGGCGGCATCCAAAGAGCTCAAGGGCACCAGGGCCTGTCCCACCAGCTTCAGCCAGTGGCAGCTGCTCAGGCGCTATGAAAAAAGGGCCGCTGGGGCTGACAAACCTTACCATGCCCCGCCCATAGCACAAAAGGCCATAAACAGCGACAACATCATAGACATATCTCCATACCTGACCCGTTATGAAAGGATTGTCAGGGAGGCAGACCTGGAACTTTTCAGGACTCAGCAGCAAAGGACTTTTGTCCGGTGCGGCATGGATAGTGTAGAGTGCTGCAAGGGCTATTTTGAGGTGGGCCTGATAGAGGCCATATATATCCAGCACAAGATTCCGCAGCAGCTCTCTATGATGAGACGGTTTCTTGCAGCAAGAAGGGCATCCAGGATATCCAGCAGGCTCGAAAAGGCCAGAGCCCATGCCGTGGACATATACGGGCCTGATCCAGCCCAGGTAGCGGCCTTCCTGGCCGAGGTTTGGAAGAAGGAGGGCTTTGTTTGCCCGCTGGTATTCGATTCCAGATGTGGGATCTTCCACTTCAGGCCATTGAGGTGCAGGGCAGAGGGTGTGCCAGAAGATGCCATAGAGATGGATGAATACAGAAAGAGGCTCTTTTGCCTTTCTCAGGAGCTATTTGAAATCATGGGCGGTTGCCGTCTTGACAGGGACATCTCCTTTCCTGTGTCCGATGTGATTTCCGGCAGGTTCATCCAGGATTACATAGACTATGCCACCTCCATGGCAGATGCCATGAAACAGGAATGAGGGCTGGCCTTTTTCGGTTTCAACTGTCTGCCAACCTTCTTTTGTCAACCTTGCCACTTGGCAATTTTGGCAAGGAGTCCATCAGTTCAACCTGGCTGGGAACCTTGAATGGCTCAAGGTGTCTGCGGCAATGTTTCAAGATGGATTCAGCAGTATGGCTGCTGCCTTGTTGCAAGACCACAAAGGCCTTTATGGCCTGACCCAAGACCTCATCAGGTACCCCTATTACAGCCGCCTCCGCCACCCCTTCCAGATCATGGAGACAGGCCTCTATCTCCTTTGGGCTGATACGCTCTGCCCTGCTCTTTATCAGGTCATCCTTTCGAGAGATAAAATACAGAAGGCCATTACTATCCTGGCGGAACAGGTCTCCAGTGTAGAGAATGTAGCCCCTTTGTCCAGGGACCTCTTTGAACCGAAGAGCTGTCTCGTCTGGATCACGCCAATAGCCCTGCATCACATTGGAGCCGCGCACCACAAGCTCCCCAACTTCACCCGGAGGCAGCCTGCGACCCTGCTCATCAACTATCCAAACCTCTTCATTCGGAATTGGAATGCCAACGGAGTCAGGGTACTTGTCTATATATTCAGGCGGCAGATATGAAACCCGCTTACATTCCGTAAGCCCGTACATGGAAAATATCTCCACCCCAGGAAACAGGGACTGAAGTCTTTTGATGTGACTGGCAGGAAGGGCAGCAGCGGCGTTGGTTATGTAGCGCAACCTGCTGAAATCAAGCTCTGAGATCCTTTCCATCTGGATCAAGATGGCCGCCATTGTGGGCACGAGGGGAAACCCGGTCACACCCTCCTGGGCCACCCGCTCCATGACAGGATATGGATAGGCAAAGGACTTTTCAAGAATGACTGTTGCCCCGGCAAGAAAGGCCATCAGGACCTGATAAAGGCCATAATCAAAAGATAGGGGCAGGCAGCAGAGGATGATATCTTCCTCTGAGATATGGAGATATGAGGTGATGCTCCTGGCCGCAGCGATCATACTGTAATGGGCGCACATTACACCCTTGGGATCAGCCGTTGAGCCGGAGGTATATATGATAGTAGCCAGGTCAAGGTCTATGCATGGATTCATGTCCACTAATCCCGCAGAGCCTGACACAGGCGCACCCGGTCTTTTTTCAAGAAGCTCATCCCAAAGCAACTGGCAAACCCCTTTATTTCCCACAAGGGGAATTCTGCCCTTCCAGATGATATGTCCAAGCTCATTCAGTCCGGCATCAAGGATATCATTGACGATACGGGCACCGGTTTGGCTGGCCAGCAAGACCTTGGCGCCTGAGTGTTGAAGGATATAGCCAAGCTTTCTGGATTTCAGGCCGGGGTTCAGCATTACGAAAATACCACCGGCCTTGAGGGTGCCAAACATGGCGATAACAGTCTCCGTGGAGTTGTCCATGTAGATGGCAACCCTGTCTCCACGCTGGACTCCCATGTCAAGCAAGGCCTGTGATACCCGGTCAGCCATGGTGTCCACTTCAACATAGCTTAGGCGCTCATCACCGCAAACAAGCGCAATCTTGTGCGGATGCCTTCGGGCAGACTCTTCCAGAAAGTGGTGCAGCAGATACATTTTTGCTCCTTAGCAAGATCTCCGGTCCTGTTTCTTTCCACTCTGACAGATTAACTCATGGAATCTCCGGCCTTCCTTTTTTTATATTAGCCCGCAGGCGAGGAAGCCTGCTTAAGCCCCTCTGCTGTTAAAAAGTTAATCAGTTATAGGTGATGGGCCAATACACCAGGAACTATTTGAAACTAAGACTTTTTTGCTTGGCTCCATAAGGGATGCCTGATGATTACGGAATATGTCAATGAAAATGAGACACCGTTGGCAATAAATTAGAGTAGCGTGTCCTGGCTACCCTTTGGTTTGTTTATCCATGCTGCCTTGGGCAGCGGTAATGGTTCCGGCATCTTGCCTTTGAACCGTTTTTTGTGTTCTTTGAAAGCTGATTCAAGCACGGCTGCGCGCTGTTTCTGGATTTCC
>JALSKY010000292.1 GCA_026988585.1 Deltaproteobacteria bacterium | reverse complement strand
GTTGGTCTTCTCCTGAGTGCTGGCGGTCTTGGCCGCAGGCCTGTTCACTTCCACTCCCGCCTCTCTGACAAAACTGGTTGTTACCAGGAAGAATATGAGAAGGATGAACACCATATCTATGAGCGGCGTCATGTTGATATCAGTTGTGTCTGACTCCCTGTAACGACTCCTGAATCCGTTGGTCATGCTCATAGCTCTTTACCTCGAGCGGTACCGTTTCTCTTTAAAAGCCCAAGCCCATAACTCTCAAGCCTCTCCTTGATCTTCCTGGTTTTACTCTCAAGGATCAATCCAGCTATCATCCCAGGCACTGCTACCACGAGGCCGGTCTGGGTGGTGACCATGGCCTCTGATATTCCAGATGCAAGTGCCTTGGCATTGCCGGTACCAAATTGGGCCACTACATCAAAGGTGCTTATCATTCCGTTCACCGTACCGAGAAGTCCGAGAAGGGGTGCAATAGTTGACAGGAGTTTGATGGTTTGCACCCCTGATCTCAAAGGGCTGGTGGTCTGTGTCACAATGCCGGCAAGGATTCTGCGGTTGATTTTCTGGCTGTTGGTCATCTTCTTTTCCATGAGAAGCCTTACGGTCCTCATGGAGAGTTCCTGGCTTCTGGAATTGGGCTTGCCAGGCGCCCACACCATTATCTCCAGGCCTGTCAGAATGATCACGCTCCATAGCCAGACAGATATCATCAGCAACGGAATCATGACCTGCCCGCCGGATCGGACAAGCTCCATTGCTGATGAGAGAAATGAATCAATCATGGGCACGGGCATCTGCATGTTCTGTTTCGGGTGATCGAAGCAGAACAGCTATCAATCCTGTACCATGTCCATCCATCATATCCATGATGGCAGAGATCCGTCTCTTCAGAAAGTGTGCGGCAAGCATCAGTGGGATTGCAACAGCAAGGCCAGCCTGGGTTGTGATAAGTGCCTCGGAAATACCGCCTGACATCAGTCTTGGATCTCCGGTTCCAAACACAGTGATAACCTGGAAGGTGTTGATCATGCCGGTTACTGTGCCCAACAGACCGAGAAGGGGTGAGATGGCTGCGAGAACACGGAGAGTTGATAAAAATTTTTCCAGCCTGGGCATTTCGTGAAGGACCGCCTCCTGGAGAGTAGCCTCCATCACCTCTTGGCCTTGTTCTTTCTGTGCCATGAGTTTTTTTAATACATTGATTACAGGATCATCTCCGGCCTTCTGGAGAATGGATTCACACCTGGCCCATTTTCCGGCCTCAGCATATTGAAAAAAACTGGTCAGCAGTTCATCTGAAGTCTGTCTGATCCTGAAAAAGACTATGATCCTCTCAATCAGGATGAGAATACCTAAAACAGCTGCTGTGAGTATGGGCCACAGCAGAAAGCCACCACTATTTATCCACTCTTTCCAATCCCTGGTGGCCAGCATTCTGGCAAACACAGCCCCGTTTGACAGATCCATCACCACACTGTCACTCTCCGCCTGGAGATAATCCTTTATCTTGCTACATGTAAACCAGTCCGGTTTCGCTCCTGCAGCAGTGAGCATCTGGTTGTCAAGCTGCAGGTATCCCACATCTCCTGACTGATCCTGGTAAATGGCTGTAAACGGCCCAATCAGCAGGATTTTACCCGTTGTCACTCTTCCGCTGCTGTCAATATAAGAATTGGAATGAAGGGTGATCCTGTTGCCCTCTTCAATGAAGTCAAAAAAGAGGGAAGTGAGCCTGTCAATTGAATCAATGCCTGGATATACACCGGAGTCCAGCAGGGAATCCATGGTTTTTAACCAGTCCGGATAAAGTGCTATGAACAGGGAGTTGCCCATGAGCTCCTTGGCCTGCCTGGCAGCGATTCTGACACTGCCCTCTACGGTTTTCAGATCCTGGGACTGTTCATTCAGTTTGTCTTCCAGGGCTTGCTTTCTGTCAGACAGGGCATGCAGCTCATTTTGCAGGGCGGACAACTCCTTTTCCCTGGCAGCAAGTCTCTTTTTAAGCTGCTCGAGCCCTTGAAGATATTCGGCCCTTTCCCTTTCCATTATTGCCTTGCTTTGCCTGGCATCCTGAAGGTTTTTCTCTGCTAGTTGGGAGATCTCCTTTTCAGTCTTGGCTACAGGCTGTTCTGCTGCCAAAGATATGCTGACGCCAGGAAGCAATATGGCCAGAAAAATTAACAGGGCCCCTTTCATGGATTGAGCCTCCCTACAGGCAGCTCCACAAGCTCTGCAACACGTTTGTTTTCAACGATCTCAATACCTTTTTTGATGGCGGCTTCATGGCCGGGCCCAAGGGGTCTCCATTTTGCTGCTTGAAAATCGTACCTGCCTGCTGCTGTACCATCTTTGGTGAGATAGAACATGGTCACTCGGCCAAGCTGGAGAATGGTTACTTCCTGCTGCTCTCCATGGATCTGAAGTGTAGCCGTTCGCGTCTCCATGAGTGAAGTATAGGCAGCCTCGATCTGTACCACCTCCAAGAGGTGGCTGAGTTTCTCCCCAAGGCCTTTGTCAGGATCGTCCAGAGTGTTGCGAAGCCTGGCCATGCGTTGCTCCCGCTCATGGATCAGAAAGGGGCGCTGATCTATCTCTTCAAGAAGCCGGTTATATATTTGCTCCATCCAGGGCTCGAGCTTATAACGAATTTGTTCCAGCCGTGTCATCTGCTCCTGAAGAGAACGGATCTGTTCTTTTTTTCTCTGGATGTAGCGCTGGTTTTTAGCCACCTGGAATTCAACCCAGGTCAACCTTGCTTTGAGCTGCCGCATCTCGTCCATGATATGCGCCTTTTCCTGGTTCCAACTGTCGAGTTGTGCCTGAACCCTGGCACTCTGTTCAATGGATTTGGCCAGCTTCTGCTGCTTAACGGTGAGATCCACTGCTGCAGCAAAGTTTGGCCATAAAAGAATGGCAAGCAGAAAAAAGGCTAAGCAACTGAACGGTCGGGCACTAAGACTCATGGCAGCTCCATAAGGGCCTAATGAAAGGCCGGATTGGAAAAAACTGGCTATCTATGTAAATCAAGTAAGATTATAACAGTAACACCAATTTAATAAAAGTATGTACTACAGTCAATGGTGCAGCCTGTATTCAACTCATGTTCAGCACAGATAGATCTGCGTCATATTAGCACCATTGCATTTTTATAGATGAAGATCAAGGGTCATGGGATCTTTTCAGCAGGTTTTCCTGTCAGGCTTCCTTCCTGCACACATCTTGCTATTGCACTGCCTGCTTCAGGATGTATAAGCATTGCTATCTCCTTCAAAGACTCCACGAAGGTGGCTGGGGATGGGCTGCAGACCATGTCCGGACTTACGGTATAGACTGCCCTGTTTCTTACAGCACTTAGAGATGGGAACCTGCCCCATCTCCTCTTTTCCTGGGCGGCCATGCCGGTTTCCGATCCCATGATGGCGATAATGATCACCTCTGGATCCATGGCCAGCACCTTTTCATCACCAATGCGTCCAGAGTGCTGACCTGCTGCGATGTTGATCCCTCCTCCAAGTCTTATGTAGTCGTTTGTGAAAGAGCCTGGCACTGCAGCAAAGGTTGGGTTTGTGCCTACCTGCAGAAGAACACGGGGTCTGCGGTGTCCTGCAACAGCCTCTTGGATACAGGCTGTAGCAGAGACGGCCTGAGATACTATCTCATCTGCAACAGTTTCCCTGCCTAACAGGGATGCCAGCTCCTTGAACTGGGTACAGATCTCCTGGAAGGATCTCGGTTTCGAGAACCGGACGACACGAAGGCCCATCCTTTTCAAGGTTTCCACCTGATTGTGAGGGGTTAGGGCCGTGGCTAATATGAGGTCAGGAGATAACCGGACAATCTTTTCTATATTTATCCCTGCAACAGTACCGATCTTTTCCATGTTTTTGGCAGCTTCAGGCCGGACACAGTAAATGGTGTTGGCAATCAGCAGATTACCAGCCCCGAGCAAAAAGATATTTTCAGTGTTTATGGGGCCAAGGGAGACAACCCTTTTGGGAGAGGGTGCCCCCTCGGCATGTACTGGTTCGAGTCCCGGTATGCAGCAAAGGAAGGTGAAAAGGGCAGCCAGGACTGTACAAGCTAAAGATATCTTGCCTTTCATCTGTCAGCTCAAATGTCTGCTCAATAGTCCCATCTCATGCCAAGATAAAAGTTAACTCCAGGCATGGGATAGCCCTTAACATAGGCGTAATCTTCGTCAAACAGGTTTTTGATCTCTCCTCTTATGGTGAAATCGCCATACTTGGCTGTTCGAAGCATCAGGTATTCTGCTGTAATGTCAACTACAGTAAAGCCATCCATGTTCACCACGTTTCCTGTGCCAGACTCCCAGTCCTGTATATCTTGATCACTGGTATAGGCGAGATTGAACCTGGCTGTAAACCGCTCTCCATCTGACAGGCTTATACCGGATGAAAGGTGTACGGCACTTGTATAGAGCAGATCTTCATCTGTCTCATCATCCTCATATTTTGTGAGCCATGTCAGGTTGAGATAGGGCCTTATCTCCCAGGAAAGATCCAGGCACTGGCCGATATCATAGGATGCGGCTATCTCCAATCCTTCAATGGTGGCATCTGAAATGTTGTCATAGGTTTGGGTGCCATCCGGCAGATAGATGCTCTCTATCTTGTCATTGAAATCGGTATGAAAGTAGGTGAGTGAGGCATAGGCCCCTCCATGAGAGTAATCTATGCCAGCTTCGTATGTGTGGCTCTTTTCCGGATCGAGATCAGGGTTCCCCTTTGTGATGCCCCAAAAGCTTGCACTGTAGCCGGCAAGCTGCCAGGCAGATGGCATCATGAATCCCTGGGCATATTGGGCACGAAATTTAAGGTCTTCTGTAACCATCCATGCCAGCCCAGCCATTGGTGTAAAGTTTTCTTCATCCTCCTGGTTATCGTTGGGGTCATTGATCTCCACCGAGTACCAGTCATACCGCATTCCAAATGTCAGGGTAAGGCGATCTTCAAAAATGTCCATGCTTGATAGCAGGAACAGGGCGGGGTTATCATACTCGCTATCCTTTGGATCCCAAGATGCTGATATATCGTATTTGATCCAGTCAATTCCACCTGTAACAGTGAATCTGTCAAAACTTCCTGTTACCTGTGCCTGGGCACCATATTGATCAGTGTAGTTGATGCTGGTTTCTCCATTGCTCCATGCATCCCAGCCGTCAGGATCAGAGCCGGGAGGAGTTGTCCACTCATCATCATCTTCACCGATAAAGCCCCTTACCAGCCATTTGATATGACCATCCTGGTTTTGTCCATCATAGCGCAGGTCCAGAGACCAGTGGCGCTTGTCCGTATAATCGTCAAGGTCGTTTTTGCTCAAGTAGCCTGGCATCCCGGCATCATCGGCCTTGTAATAGGTGAAAATGGCGCCGATTCTGTTGCCCTCCATGAACTTGAAGCCAGTATTTATGCTGGCTGCTGATTCATGGTCGATATCAGTGTTGTGGTAGCGGTTTCCAGCCCCATCCTCATAATCATTCCAGGTCCTGGCAGTAAAGGTGCCTGCAAAATCAAACCCTGCTTTGGCTGCAGTTGCGCCAACTGAGGCTTCAGCAAGACCAAAATTGCCTCCGCCCCCTGCCATAGTCAAAGAGTTGTCCGTGCCTCTCGTTGTAATGATGTTTATTACTCCTCCCATGCCGGCAGAGCCATACTGTACAGCCCCTGGACCGCGGATAATCTCTATCCGTTCCACATTTGCCTTCAAGAGCTTTGCCAGGTTTCCTGTTCCTGCACGCCGTCCATCAAGCAGTATGAGCAGGTGGCTTTGGAGGTCATTTCCGTGGGTATCGGTTCTAAAGCCCCTGATCCCGATTGATGTCAAGGCCCCTGGATACATCTGGATATGCCCCAGGTTCTTCTCAGCCAGAAACTCCCCAATGGTCCTTGCTGCAGAGGTCACTAACTCCTTCCTGGGGATAATGGTGATATTTGAGCTTATTTGTGATAGCGGTTGTTCAGATCGGCTGGCAGTTACCACAACCTCTTTCAAGGAATAGGTGTCAGGCGCTTCAACCTCAGTAGCTGCCAGGTTGGATACCATTTGCCAAAATAGCAGGACGGCCAGAAACAGTGTGGAAAATACCCTTTTTTTCATTTTCTCCCCCTTTAGCAGATTTGTTACGCAGGTTGTCCGGCAAAAGCGGGCATGGAGCGCAACTTCATGACCGGTAGATAGAGGCCGGTTGCTGGAGGATGGATATGAAACGGATGAGGAGAGTGCAAACAGGCATCTAATTGCCTGCAGCAGGGTAGGATGGCCTGTTGATCCCAGCAAACAGAAGACTACCCAAAGAGCCTGATCCTCGAAGCTCCTTGCTAAAATCCACCCTCCAGGCCGGTCTACCGGCTTGCGGATCTTCCTACTCGTCTGCGCCTTCCCATCACAATTTGTGACAGTGGCTTGGTTGCAGCTTTCGTCCCCGCTCACGGTTGCGGGCCAGCGCCGGACTTTCACCGGACTTCCCGATTATCCCTGACATTTTCAGGGCACCTGGAGTAACACGAAAATATTTTTATGACAGAGATGTTACACTACAGTTTTATCCCTTTCAACTCCATTTGTTGCTAAGTGTTA
>JALSKY010000291.1 GCA_026988585.1 Deltaproteobacteria bacterium | reverse complement strand
AACAGGCCGTTCCCACAGGACTTCCACCTTCAGCCCCCTCTCTTCAAGCATCAGGCGTTTTTTCCTGCCCCATTCATCATATATGGTCAGGAAAAAGACTGCATCTCGAGGGACATAATAGTGCCAAAGCTCAGGACGATTTATGGGGAAAGGCACAATGGAAAAACGTTCCGGAGCGATTTCAAGATGGAGAAGATTGTTCCTGACCATATGATACCGCTCAAAATATGTGAAAGGGTTGGCATCAGGAGCGCTCCTGCCGGGATCAGCAGGGTCATCCTTGGTAAGCAGGGGATCAGGATTGGTGATACCGACAACCAGGTGCTCACACCGTTCCGCAGCAGCCATGACATATTTGAGATGATCCAGGTGAAACCCCTGAAACCGTCCATGCACAACACCTGTCTTATATCTTTTTTTCATATCACTGCTCCACAACTCCTGCTCATTGGGCAGATGGGCAGGCTGTTCCAACAGATCGGATCTTGAGGTAGTTGATCTGTTCTTGCTGCAAAGGCAACAATAAATTTTTCTGTTTCATTTAGAATATAGCACCAGATGTGTTGTTCCTGTAAAAACAATGTTACTAAAACGATCATACACGCCCTATAGAGGCAGCTATGGCCAATATTCTGGCATTGTGTTCCAGGGCCTCCATTACTGACAGGGCATCCATTATATCCCTACCAGCAGCAACCGCACCGTGAGCCTTGAGGATCACTGCACTGTTTGCAGGAAAATAGCTGGCAGTGGCAGTGGCAAGCTCCTCCGATCCCGGCGGGAACTCAGGCACAACAGGCACCTTGCCAAAGAGCAGGCGTCCCTCTGCAAGGGAGGTCATATCCACCATCTCTCCAGACCTAATTCTGAGACCAAGTGCTGTGGAATAGGGGGCATGGGCATGGATTATGGCCCCTGCCTCCCTGCTTTTTCGGTATATCTCTGCATGGAGCAGGGCCTCGGTAGAGGGTTTGCAGCCACGGGACTTGACAGGTTCAGGAAAACCAAGGCCGGAGAAATCCAGCTCCACCAGATCTTCTACCTTCATGAACCCCTTATGGATCCCTGAACAGGTAGTGAGCATGGTACTCTTTCCGGTCCTCACGCTGATATTGCCATCTCTGCCTGCGATCAGGCCTTTGCTGTATAGCAGTCTTCCTGTCTCTATGATAGAATTTCTGATATCAAGATCTTTTCTGTTATCCATACCTATCTCTCCTGCAGAACCACCATCTTTGGTGTCATCTGCAATTTCAGCAAAATTTTAATGATAGAAGATGCAGAGGCAAACGAACCCGCTTACGCCAGGATAAGGACCAAATTCAGATCCATTTTGTTCTTTTGTCATGAGATCGATAAGTATCAATATAGTTGACAGCCTAATTTTTATGTTATAAAAAAATAACAATAAGTTCACATCAGGATACATTAGGGAGAGAAGTTTAAAAAATTATTCAGGAGGGGTAAACCATGAAAAAATTTTTGATCGCCCTGATCTGTACTGCAATGACTCTTCCCACCTTTGCCTTTGCAGGCGGTCAGGAGCCTCCTACCACCGAGATGCTGCTGCAGAAGATTGAACAGCTAAGCAGGGAACTCTCTCAGGTGAAACAGGAGCTGGCTGAGGTTAAAGGGCTAAAGGAACAGCAGGAGGAGAATACAGAAACATTGGAAGAACTGGCTGACTCCTACGAGACCTTCATGACCGATGGCATTGGCCGCTTTGAGCTGTTCGGGGATTACAGGTTCAGGCTGGACAGCACCAGGGCACATGTGCCAGGGCACTATAATGCAATGGCACTTATGGGGGTAATGCAACAAATCCAGCAGGGATTAATTCCTCCCGCTCAGATTCCTGCAGCACTCCAAGGTACTTACAGAAAAGGTGAAAGCATCAACAACGACCTTCTCTACACCAACCGGCTCCGCCTTGGCATGAAGGTAAAGGCATCGGATAACCTTACCTTCAAGGGACGTCTGGCAATGTACAAGATCTGGGGCCATGAAAGTGATCGGGTTACAGCCTATCCCTTTGGGATGAACGGTTATTTCATGGATGCCAACGCCAGCCGCCGTCCCAATGACAACACCCTCCGGGTGGAGATGGCCTATGTAAACTGGACCAACATTGCCGGCCAGCCCATCTGGCTCTCCATAGGACGCCGTCCCACTGTAGATGGCCCCCCAGCCCAACTTCGTTACAACTATGACTCCCGCTATGCAACCCCGGTGGCATTGGGAGTTGACTGGACCTTTGATGGAATGACTCTGGGTTATGCCTACTCGGATCCATGGCCCGGTAAGATCCGTATCTGCTATGGCCGTGGGCTTGAGACAGGATTTGACGAGGGGTTCAACCCTGCAGGGAAAGAACTGGATGATGTGGATCTCTACGGCATCAGTTGGGACATAATCAACGATACCGAGGCACACAGGTTTGCAAACCTGCAGGTATTCCGGGCAGCAGATGTACCGGACACCATGGAGGTCTATGATAAAATCAACAACAGATGGCAGGATCCTTCAGCCAATGTTGGGGATATATATCAGGCGAGCTTTGTTTACATGGACCAGTTCAGGGGGATAGACTGGTTCATCAGCGGCGGACTGAGCCGTACAGTCCAGCATGATGTCAACGACTATGATATGGGACTTCTCAATAGCAACGGAGAAGACGATAACCGCTGGGGATGGGCTGCCTATGCCGGTGTAAGGGTCCCCCTGGAAAATATCAGGAGCAAGGTAGGTTTTGAATACAACTACGGCTCCAGGTACTGGATCACATTTACTCCGGCATCAGATGATCTCTACAGTTCAAAGCTGGCTACCAGGGGGCATGTAGCCGAACTTTACTGGATATGGGATCTGCCTGAGACACCTATCTCAAAGTATGCCAAGGCCTTTATGAGATTTGGATATCAGTACTACTGGTTCGACTACACAGGCAGCGGCAACTGGATGGGAGAACCTGTTGACATGGATGACCTGAAAAACATGAACAACGCTCAACCCTTCACACCTGTTGACAGGATGGACAACTTCTATCTCACCTTTGAGGTCTATTTCTAAAGACTGCCCTTCAACAAAATATCTGAAAAGGGGAAAGGGGCTTGACCTCTCTCCCCTTTTTTATATCCTGTATCTCCTGGTAACAATCTTGAACAATCTTAAAAAAGGAGAGAAATAACCATGCCAATACATGAATTCCAGTGCAAGAGCTGCAATTACGTCTTTGAACTGCTGCTCATGTCAAAAAAGGAGCTGGAAGATGTCACCTGTCCCAAATGTCAAAGCCCTGAGGTGGGAAAACTGATGAGCGCTCCGAATCTATCTGTGTCCCAGGGCAGCAGCACTACATCATCGGTTCCTGGCAATGCGAACAAACCCTCTGTACATACCAACAGGTGCAAAAGCGGAACCTGCACACATATCAACCTGCCCGGAATGGGCAAATAGCCGTTCAGTTCCTCATCACAACAGGGGGCAAACAGAAAAGGGCAGAGAAGTTGCCACTACAGTGGTTCTCCAATGCCCTCTGCCCTTCAACCCTGCTGCCAGCCCATGGCATAAACCTTTTTAGTAGAGCCTGCTTTTGTACTGCCTCCAAAACCTCATAATCCGCCTGACATAAGCCTGTGTCTCAGCAAAGGGGGGAATGCCGCCATATCTTTCCACATTGCCAGGACCTGCATTGTAAGCGGCCAGGGCCAAGGTTACATCCCCGTCAAACCGCTCCAGCATCTCACAAAGGTAACGGGTCCCTCCCCAGATGTTCTCATCAGGATCAAAGGGATCATATACTGCAAGATATTCTGCTGTCTCAGGCATGAGCTGCATCAGCCCCTGAGCCCCTTTTGAAGAGACTGCTGTGGGATTGCCTCCTGACTCTGCCCGAATGACTGCCCTGATCAGGTCTGGATCTATGCCGTATGCCATGGCAGCCTCATTGATGGACTGGTCATAGATCCCCCTGTGGTTGATCCTGTCCAGGGCTACATTATAGGCTGAACGAATCTCAGGTCTTGCATGGTAAACAGCAATCCTGCCGGAATGACGCCTTCCATAAGATCCTGACGAATATGGAGAAGGTGCCACATTGGAGAAGTGCCATACGCCATTCTTGTCCATCCAGGAGTAGATCTTGCCTGCAGGAGCCGGCTGGGGCAGAGATAAAGAGAACAAAATTCCCAACAGGAGAAGCATCATGTAACGGATCAACAGAGTATAACTCCTGTTTCTGCCCGTAAAAGAGAGGCTGTCAGCCCCATGATCCATGTGACTATTCCCCCTTGCCTTAAAGATGCCTCAACATTTGACTATTGATTATGGAGGACGGGAATGGCCCACCCTCCGTCAATCAACTTTTCGGCACCTTTTCCCAATCAGCTAAAAATTTTTCAAGACCTATGTCGGTCAGGGGATGCTTGGCAAGCTGGGCTATCACCTTGAAAGGTATGGTGGAAATATCAGCGCCTATTCTGGCTGCGTCCAGGACATGAACAGGGTTCCTGATGCTGGCAACTATGATCTCGGTCTCAAAGGCATAATTGTCATAGATCTGAACAATATCCTGTATGAGATCCATTCCCGGCTGTGATATATCATCCAGTCTGCCTACAAAGGGACTCACATAAGTTGCCCCTGCCTTGGCTGCCAGCAATGCCTGAAGCGGAGAAAAGACCAGGGTTACATTGGTGTGTATCCCCTGTTCTGCAAGGGCCTTTGTGGCCTTGAGCCCTTCAGTGGTCATGGGAATCTTGATGACAACATTATCTGCTATGCTGGCCAGGGCCTTGGCCTCATTAACCATACCGTCTGCATCGGTGGCGACAACCTCTGCACTGACCGGACCAGGCACAAGAGCACATATCTCCTGGATCCTGGCAGTAAAATCACAGTTCTCCCTGGCAATCAGGGAGGGATTCGTGGTCACGCCATCCACCATCCCCATATCCAGGCCCTTTTGAATCTCATCCAGATTTGCAGTATCGATGAAAAACTTCATAATCTTCCTCCAGTCAACAGTTAAAAAGTTTTTAAAAATTTTTCTTTAACAGATTTCTATCGTATGTCGATATTAAATAATGAAGGATGGAAGCACAAGAAGTAACTAAAACTACTGTTACGAGCAAGTAAATTGTCCTCCGTATTAACACATAAACTGTCCGGTATTATGAATGCTTCCAGGAGGTATTCATATGACTTGGACAGAGTTAAGAGAGGCGATCAAGCAGATGAGATTTGAGGAAGCATATGGAGGTTGGTTGAAGAAGAAGCTGACCCAGGAGCAGGCGGCATGTTTGCTTGGGGTAAGTGTGAGGACATTTAGGCGTTACATCCACAGGTATGAGGAAGAGGGATTGGAGGGTTTATTTGATCGTAGGCTTAATCGTCCTTCTCATAGGAGGGCACCGGAAGTGGAGATCAAGCAGTTGGAAGATTTATATAGAGGTCGTTACGAAGGTTTTAATGTACGGCATTTTTACCGCAAATATGTGGATGAGCATGGGGGTAAGAGGAGTTACACATGGGTAAAGAATACGCTTCAGTCCAAGGGGTTGGTAGTTAAAGGGAAAAAGAGGGGTAGGCACCGGAAGAAGCGTTCTCGGAG
The DNA here is from genome assembly GCA_026988585.1 of Deltaproteobacteria bacterium. GTDB lineage: Bacteria > Desulfobacterota > Dissulfuribacteria > Dissulfuribacterales > QOAL01 > JALSKY01. Next base: position 991 of record JALSKY010000291.1, on the reverse strand, counting down.
TCCATATCCTGGCATGATGTTGCTTCAAGATGGTTCGACCCATGAGTGGGTACCTGGGAAGAGATGGGATTTGATAGTCACTATGGATGACGCGACTAATGAGCATTATTCCATGTTTTTTGTAGAAGAAGAAGGGACCATGAGCAGTTTTCTTGGAGTAAGGGAGGTGATAGAGAAAAAGGGGCTGTTTTCTTCATTGTACACTGACCGGGGGAGTCATTACTGGCACACGCCTGAGGCAGGTGGAAAGGTAGACAAGAAGAATCTCACCCAGTTTGGCAGGGCCATGAAGGAGTTGTCCATAGAGATGATTCCAGCCTATTCCCCCGAGGCCAAGGGCAGGGTTGAGAGGGTTTTTAGCACTCACCAGGACAGGCTGGTTAAGGAGCTGGCATTGCATGGTATTACAGAGATGGAAGAAGCCAATAGTTATTTAAGGAGGCACTATCTTCCAGCCTACAATAATGAGTTCAAGGTTGAGCCCTTAGCGCAAGGTAATGCATTTGTTCCGTGGATGGGAGGCTGTCTTGACGACATCCTGTGCGAGAAATACGAACGAACTGTCAATAACGATAATTGTGTGAGTTTTCAGGGGTTATCTCTCCAAATACCGAGCAATGAGTACCGATGTCACTATGTAAAGGTTAAGGTGCGAGTGCATCGTTATTCAGACGGACGGATAGGGATCTTTCACGGTCCACGCAAGCTTGCTGGGTATGATGCAAATGGCAATCTCAGGCAGCTTAGGGAGGCAGCCTAATGGGACCGCTACGAGTCTTGACAACAGGGTGCCGGTCTGGGAGAAGTTTTTGGTTTTGGCGGTTGCACTGGAGAAAAAAGATAGCCAGCAATCCCCAAAACATATCACCCATTATACCAGACCGGGAACGGGCAATGCCCTCCCTGTTGTCAAGACCGCTTCGCTCTCTCCGTGCAGGGCTGAAATGCCTCCGGCGGGGCGGTTCCCTAAAGAAAAAAGAGAAGGCAAAAA
>JALSKY010000290.1 GCA_026988585.1 Deltaproteobacteria bacterium | reverse complement strand
GGATATTCTTTTGTTATATCGGTCATTCGCTTGGATTATGTGAAGATTCATTTTTCAGAATTCTGTTAATGGGGCTGGGATTGGGTGTTGCAGGAACCATAATGGCATTTACAGGCCTGGTCCATCCTCCTGCTGCATCTACAGCGCTGATAGCCATGAGCGGTATTGATGGGAGTTGGGAGGCTGGTGCCGTAGTGGTCCTTTCGTCCATCCTTGTCTCCATCATCTCCTGGTGTATGCACCGTTTGGCAGGCGTAAGGTTTCCTCTCTGGAGTCCATTTGAACAGTATAAAGGTCCCAGGATGGAGACAAGGCTTGGTGTTCAGCAGGATAATGATATCGGTCACAGGGGAAGAAAAGGGGACGCTGCAGCAGCAGTGGCAGAACAGCTCAGAAGCGGACGGCGTGTTTGAGAAGATGATCTCTATCTCTTTTAAATTTCCCTAATCAGCTCCCTGTATCCATCCTTGCCCCTTGACGGCTGAACCATGCCATAGTAGCTAACAGCACAAAAAATGGATGGGAATGAAGAACTATGGCAAAGATCAGGCCCTTCAAGGGCATGCTTTACAACCAGAAAAGATTTTCAGATCCTTCTCTGCTGCTGGCCCCTCCCTATGATGTGGTAAGCAAGGATGATCGGGACCGGATCGTTGCAGCCGAACCTTACAACGTATTCAGGCTCGACCTTCCGGATCTTTCAGATTGCCTGGGGCAGGAGCCTGCAGCTGGTGACAAGTATCAGTGTGCAGCCAGGATACTCAGAAAGTGGCTGGAACAGGATGTCCTGCTGCAGGAGGGGAAGCCCGCTATCTATCCATACTCCATAGATTTCAAGGTCAATGGTAACTCCTACAGGAGAAAGGGGTTCATCACCCTGGTTAGGGCAGATGACTGGTTAGAGAGGACAATCCTCCCCCATGAAAAGACCTTCAACAAGGTGACAGAAGACCGTTTTCATCTCAGGGTGGCCACAAGGGCTCAGTTTAGCCATATCTTTATGATATACCGCCATATTTCAGGCCTTTCCGACCTGTTGTCAGGTCCGGCATCAGATATCTTTTCTGTACAGGATGCCATGGGCAATACCCATACACTCTCCCGAATATCCGATGCGTCAGTGACCACCCAGGTTGCTGAGGCATTCTCCCGGCATCCCCTCTATATCGCTGACGGTCATCACAGGTACACCACTGCCATCAACTACAGAAAGGAGATGGCCAGGAGATTTGGAGATGATTCAGGAGAGGATCCCCTCTATCAGTACACCATGGCCTATCTTGTGGATGTTGATGATCCAGGCTTGATTGTGCTTCCAACCCACAGGCTTGTTAGGATGCCTCAGGGGCTAACTGTGCAGGATGCTGAGGCACGCCTGTCACAGTTTTTCCATATCCGGGAAGTTGCTCACACAAGGAATGGGAGCAGTGAGACTGTACGCCTCATGAAAGAGGCCATGGCTGCAGAGGATGTGCAGTCTATTGGGTTTATGGCCGGGGTTGACAACGGGATAAAACTGCTTTCCCTGAAGCCTGAGGCAAGGGAGAAGCTGCTGAAGATTACCGGACACAGGGAGCTTGCAGACCTGGATGTGGTGATGCTGGAACAGCTTGCCTTTGGAAAGGCACTGAATATAGATGTGGAAGAGCTGGAAGTGGGGCGAGACCTCTTTTATGAAGCTGACTCTCAGAGGGCCGTGGAGCATCTTGGGCCGGATCTGATGCTTTTTTTCATGAATCCCACCCAGGCTGAACAGGTGCTGAATGTAGCTGATGCAGGGCTTACAATGCCTCACAAGTCAACATTCTTCTATCCCAAGATATTGACTGGAATTGTGATGCACCTTGAACAGATGCCTGGCAGATAGAGCTGTTCTGACAAGATCTGTTCAAGAAAAGGCAAGGCCGGCAGATCTAACCTGAAAACAGGTGATGATATGCCGGCCTTTTTATCTGTTGTCGATGATTGAATTCATCAATAAATGAATATCAATCGAGAAAATGCTTCAGCTTCTCCCTTCTGCTGGAATGGCGAAGCCGGTTCAGTGCCTTTTTTTCGATCTGCCTGATACGCTCCCTTGATACATTGAACCGTTTTCCTATCTCTTCCAAGGTATATTCACTGTCTTCGCCTATTCCGAAACGGAGCCTTATGATCTTCTCCTCTCTCGGACTCAGGGTGGCCAGGATGCTTTTTATCCGCTCTGTAAGTTCCTTTTCCCGCACTGATTCATAGGGGGATTGGGCATCTTTGTTTTCAATGAAGTCGCCCAGGGTACTGTCTTCATCTCCCACAGGGGTCTCCAAGGATACAGGCTCCCTGGATGCCTCAAGGATGGACAGAATCTTTTCCATTGGAAGGCCGGTGCGTTCGCTGATCTCGGCAGGAGTAGGCTCCCTGCCCAGTTCCTTGAGCATTGCATAAAAGGCCTTGAAGAACTGGCTTCTGAGTTCCAGAAAGTGCACAGGCAACCTGATGGTACGGGTCTTGTCCAGGATGGCCCGGGTTATTGCCTGCCTGATCCACCAACTGGCGTAGGTGGAAAATTTGTTGCCCTTGGTGTAGTCAAAACGGAAGACAGCACGCATGAGGCCGAGATTGCCTTCCTGGATGAGGTCTGCCAGGGATAAGCCCTGGTGCATATATCTTTTGGCAATGCTCACCACCAGGCGCAGATTGGCATTTATCATCTCATCCTTGGCGCCTTCGATGGTCCTTTGATGATAGACCACCTGTTCCCTGAGAGTGACAAGTTCCTCAATATCAGGATAGCTCTCCTGAATGCTGATAACAGTCTCGGCAAGATAGTTCAGATGCTGTTTTTTGGGCTTGAGGCTTGGGTCACGCCGTTTCCAGACCCTGATCTGTTCCCGCAGGGCCTCTATCTCAGCCAGGTCTCCAGGATATTCCATGACCAGGGTTATGATGGCGTTGAACCCTGTACGGATGATTTTACTGAGCTCCTCCTCCTTTTCCGGCGTTAGCAGCTCATAGCGCCCCATTTCCCTGAGATATGTGGTGGTTATCTCTTCGGAATCAGTATATTCTCCACCCTCTACAACAGTCTTTTTTCCCTCTTTCTCGCTGATTGAATCGGGAGTTTTTGGATCGGCAGCAGGGGTGTTGTGATCCCCGGAGACAACTCCTCCTCTTTCAACCGCCATCTCCTCGGCAAAGCCTGTTCCCGCAACTTCTATATTGTTTTTGCACAGGATATCGAAGATCTCTTCCAGTTTTTCCGGATCTTTGATCTCATCCGGAATCAGCTTGTTGAGTGTCTCATAGGTGAGAGCGCCCTTGGCGCCAGCCTCCAGCAGCAGGTCCATATACTCATCGGACGAGCCTTTTCCCTGCTTATCTGCTATCTTAATTGACATATTCAGAAACCCCTTGCTAAGAGAATGGATTGCCTGATTCAGAAAACTTATCGGCATAAAAAACCGAAACGCTATATTTTAATATCTTCTAATTTTTAAATCAATATCTTTTTGTGTAAAATTTCATTCCCGGTTTCCTGTTCCAGGGTGCTTTGTGTAAAAAATTTATAATTATTTTTTAAGAAAGGTCAATGGGGATGTTTAACCAGGATGGGGTTGCTTGATCACATAGATTGATGCAAGAGAATGAGGAATTGAAGGGAAATGGTGCAGAATAGTGTCGAACATCTCATGGAGCAGGAGAGTCCATTTACCTGTGGGGTGATCCTATCTGGAGGCAGAAGTTCCCGCTTCGGCAGAAACAAGGCCCTGGCTATGCTGAAAGGTCGCCCGGTCATTGAGCATGTGGCAGATATTATGTCCAGGGTGTTTGGCAGGGCTCTCATGCTGGTCACAAACACACCGGATGAGTATGAATTCCTCTCGATGCCCATGGTGGCGGACCTGATCCCAGGACACGGGCCGCTTTCAGGTCTTCACGCAGCCATGGAATCATTGGCACAGGGGAATGTCAGGTTTGATAGCGGAATGGTGCCAGACAGGGTTTTCATGGTGGCATGTGATATGCCTGTACTGAACCCACGCCTCATAAAATGGATGGTGAGACTTTCTGAGCCCGCTTCTCTTGTGATACCTGAGGTTGGAGGCAGGCTTCAGCCACTTCATGCCATCTATCACCTCTCCTTGAGGCAAATTATTCGTGAAATGATGGAGCAGGGCAGTTACAGGATCGGAACCCTGGTTGATAGGGTTCCGGGACGGATAATTGGAGAACAGGAGGTCATGGCGGTTCTCGCAGGTGAAAAGAGAGGGGGGGTGGTAGGTGCTCTCCATGAGCCGTCTCGCCCTGATCCATTTCTGTTGCCTTTTTACAATGTGAACACGGTAGATGACCTGGAGATCCTGGATACACTCATAAAGGAGGATAGAGCTGCAGTCAGCAAAAGCCACGGATGAAGTCGGTTTTTCCTCTCCACCTTCTGCGCTCTGCACTTACCAGGGCATTCTGTTTTGATATTTTTTGAGTGAGTTCAGTCCTTATCTGGTCTGAATGTCACCTCTATCACCACTGGACCAGGCTTGAGTGCCTCTGGAAGGGGTGGC
>JALSKY010000289.1 GCA_026988585.1 Deltaproteobacteria bacterium | reverse complement strand
CTTTATGGCCATCATGGCGCTCCGGTCAAACAATCTGTTGCCTGACCCCTTTTTCAATGTGCTGGTAATTATTCTCCCGTCGTCTGCCACTTGAATCTCAATGATGGTAGCAATAGCCCTGATTGCATCCTCATCCAGCATGACAGGCACTGCAAAGTGGGACATAATGGCAGCCTTTGCGGTGGACGCATATTCTGAGCCGACTCGTTGCTGGTCCATGTTGCTTCTACGGTTTTCCGCCTGGCCCGCCCCATTGCCCAGCTCTTTCTTCAGGGCTGCAAGCCTATCTGCCAGAAGTTCCTCCTCTTTTTTTGCGCGGAGCCTGTCCTCCATGCTCTTTATCCGTTCCTGAAGCAGCCTATCCGGGGCTGGAGAGGGGGGGGGCTTGTTCTTTTCCCGCTGTCTCGCCAAGGGCTCCTTATGGTCTGGCCTGCTCTTTTCCTTTTTGGCCTGCTCTTTTGGTTTTGGCCTGGGGATTGGTCTGGGTTTTGTTTCCTCCCGCTTTTTCAGGCTCACTGCCTTTTTGGGCTTAGGCTTTGGTTTTGGTTTTGGGCTCGGTTTCTCAGGCACCTTTGGTCTGACAGGCACAGGAACCGGTTTTGGTTCAGGTCTGGAGTTTACCTCAGACTCCACAGGAACAGCTTTTGCCTGGATCTCTTTTGAAGACCCTGTTTTGGGTTTTGGTTCATTGCCAATAGAGGGGCTCTTGACCGGTTTGTATTCCTTGAGCCTGATGGTGTAGATCTCCTGGTTCTTTTTCTTTTCAGGAAAGAGCCTGGGCCACAATATGGCGCCGGCACCTATTGCGAGATGGAGCACTACTGCAGCTATGAAACCTGTTATCCAGAGAGATCGGTTTCGCACCTGTTTCCACCTATCCTGTGCAGGTCAACAGTTCTGCATTGCTCACTTTGGGTGCTCTACCTGCCATTTTCTCTACCGTCCTGATCATGGCCATCCTTTCTGCCGGGGATGGATTCAGGTTTGGTAACCAGGCCAAGATCCTGTATTCCAGCTTCTCTAAGGGAGGCCATCACCCTTACCACCTCCCCGTAAGGGACCTCTTCATCTGCCCTCAAGAGGACCTGCTTCAGCAGTCCGGAGTGTTTGAGCGCCAGGAGTTTCCTGGTAAGATCTTCCAACTCTATATCGTGACCATCTAAGGAGAGATATCCCTTGCTGTCAATGGAAACAACTGCATGCTTCTCCTCTTGGGGCAGGGGCTTGGCCTTTGTCTCCGGCAGTTTTACATCGACACCCCGTGTCATCATGGGAGCTGTGACCATGAAGATTATCAGCAGAACCAGCATCACATCCACCAAGGGGGTTACGTTTATCTCTGACATGAGCGGTCCCTTGCCGCCCTGACCAGTACCTGCCATGATACCTCCTATCCTTCCCATCCGGTCCGTGAAGATCCTGTACTCTGATTTTCCCGGGGATGATCTCTTTCATGCGATCTCATGTCTGGTGCATCTCCATCCTGTATCCTGTTGGGATTGGCCGCAGTTCTTGCAAACCATTCAAGCTCCAGGCGGTTGAGCACAGCATCCTTGAAGGACTCAAGCTCCTTCTCCATTCGCTGAAGTTTGGTGGTGAAGAGATTGAAGGCCATGACTGCCGGAATAGCGGCAGCAAGCCCGGTAGCAGTTGCCACCAGCGCCTCGGAGATTCCGGGAGCCACAGTTGCAAGTGAGGCCGAGCCCTTTATCCCTATCTCATGAAAGCTGTTCATAATCCCCCATACCGTGCCAAACAGCCCGATGAAGGGTGCGGTGTTGCCTGTTGTAGCGAGTATCGGCACCGCATATTCCAGGTCCTTCATGTCAAGCCTGATGGAACTCTCCATCTCCCTCTCTATCATCTCTACTGCCAGGGCAACCGGGACAGGCCTGGCTCCTGACCTGGAGCTGCGGGCAAGATGTTTGAGCTGCTCCATTGCTGCAGTAAAAAGGGAAGCCATCGGGCTGTAATCCTGCATTTTTTCTGCTTTTGCGCCCAGGTCTTCCAGATTACCCGTGGTTTCGAAGAGTTCTATGAATTCCCCGTTTTTCCGTTCCACCTTTCTGA
>JALSKY010000288.1 GCA_026988585.1 Deltaproteobacteria bacterium | reverse complement strand
ATCTCGATGTGCCCTGGCTGATGGTTGGGGCGCCTCCATGATTGCCACAGAGCTGTCGGATATCATGTTTGGCACGCCGGTTCCTCTGCGTACAAAGGTAGATGTTGGTGTCCTCAAGAAGGATGAGGTCAACATCACCGTGCATGGCCATGAGCCTGTGCTTGCCGAGGCCCTTGCAATGGTGGCAAACGATCCTGAGATCATTGCCGAGTGCAAGAAGGTTGGGGCAAAGGGTGTAAACCTTGCCGGTGTTTGCTGTACTGGAAACGAGATCCTGATGCGCAGGGGGCTGCCTATAGCCGGCAGTTTTGTGCAGCAGGAGGCGGTTCTTGCCACAGGGGCTGTTGAGGCTATGGTGGTGGATGTTCAGTGTATAATGCAGAGTGTCTCTCCTGTCTCTGCCAATTATCATACACTGCTTGTAACCACCTCTCCCAAGGCCAAGATCGGTGGTGCAGTCCATATCCCTTTTGAAGAACACAATGCCCTTGAGACCGCTAAGGAGATCGTGAAGAGGGCCATTGAGAGGTTCCCGCAGAGAGGAAAGTTCTGCATCCCATCTTATGAGATGGATGTGGTAGCAGGTTTCAGCCACGAGACCATCAACTATATCCTTGGCGGTCGGTTTAGAGGTTCCTACAGACCTCTCAATGACAATATCATGAACGGAAGGATTCGGGGACTTGCTGCCATTGTGGGATGTGACAACTATCGAGTACTGGATGAAGTCCACGTGGAACTGGCAAAGGAGCTCATAGCAAATGATGTCCTGGTGGTTGTGACAGGCTGTGCTGCTACCGGAATTGGCCGTGCAGGCCTGCTGTCTCCAGAGGCCATGAGTATGGCTGGTGATGGGTTAAGGGAGGTCCTTGAGGCTGTGGGATGTCCGCCGGTTCTTCATATGGGATCATGTGTTGATAATAGCCGGATCCTTATTGCCTTGACTGAAATGGTAAAGACCGGTGGGCTTGGCAACGATATTTCCGATCTGCCTGCTATTGGCTGTGCTCCTCAGTGGATGAGTGAGAAGGCCGTGGCCATCGGTCACTATTTCGTCTCTTCCGGTGCCTGCTGTGTTTTCGGTCCCAGTTTTCCTACTGAGGGCAGTAAGCAGGTTACAGACTACTGCTTTCAGGGTTATATGGATGTTCATGGTGCAGTATGGGATGTGGCAAGGGATGCCAATGAGTTTGCCAACAAGATGATTGACAAGATCAACCTGAAGCGGAGTGCCCTGGGCCTGGACAAGAAGAAGGAAAGGGTGCTCTTTGATATGGCCATGCGCCGCGAGCTTGGAGATTCCAAGGGGATTCCCGGTCTTGGTTGTGGCGGTGGTAAATAGTTGCTAACGGAGGCGGGCAGGATTTGCCTGCCATGAACAGTAGTTAGACCAACTGATTTGGAGTCTGAGAGGATGAGTAAAACAGGAGCAATAATGGTGCTCGGAGGCGGGGTTACCGGGGTCCAGGCAGCTCTGGACCTGGCAGAGCTGGGATATTATGTCTATCTGGTGGAGAAGAAGGCCTCCATAGGTGGAGTAATGGCCCAACTCGACAAGACATTCCCCACCAACGACTGCTCGATATGAATTCTGGCGCCAAAGCTGGTGGAGGCCGGTCGGTCTCCCAACATAGAAATTCTGACAAACGCCAGTCTCAATGCTATTGAGGGCAAGCCCGGTGCATTCAAGGCAAAGGTCTATCAGGCCCCAAGATATATAAATGAGGACCTTTGTACTGCCTGTGGCATGTGTACCATGTATTGCCCAAGGCCCATAGCAGACACCTATAACGAGAGGCTTGACATAACCCGGGCACCCCATATCGATTATGCCCAGGCCATACCATCGAGCTACTACATAGATGCAAAGGCCTGTCTCAGGGTTAATTATTCAACCTGTAATCTGTGTGCTCAAACCTGTACTGCTGGGGCTATTGATTTTTCCCAGCAGCCAAAGGAGCTCACCTTGGATGTAGGGGCAGTGATCCTTGCTCCTGGTTTTGGCCGTGTTGATAGGGAGGTCCTGGAGAAGTTCGGCTATGGTACATATCCCGACGTGGTCACTTCCTATGAGTTTGAGCGTCTTACCTGTGCATCCGGCCCTACTGAAGGGCATATTGTAAGGCCTTCTGACAACAGGCCGCCTAAAAAGATCGCCTTTCTCCAATGTATCGGTTCCAGGGATGAGACCTGCGGTAATGGTTACTGCTCATCTGTATGCTGCATGTATGCCATCAAGGAGGCCTCTGTTGCCAAGGATCATGAACCTGATCTGGATATATCCATCTTTTTCATGGATGTCCGTACCCAGGGCAAGGGGTTCGATGATGCAAGGAAGCGAGCCCAGGATAAGTACGGTATCAAGGTTCATAGAGCCAGAGTGCCCAGGGTGGAGCAGATAGAGGGCCGTTTGGCCCTGACATGGACAAACGAGGACGGAAGCCATGAGTCCGAGATCTTTGACATGGTGGTTCTGTCCGAGGGGCTCGCTTCACCTGAGGATGCAGAAAAGATAGCTGGTGTTGCAGGGATAGAGCTGAACCACTATCAGTTCTGCAAGACCTCTGTAGGTTCACCTCTTGCTACCAGTAAGGAAGGGATACTGGTAGCCGGCGCATTTCAGGGACCTAAGGATATCCCTGAATCTGTCACCCAGGCATCTGGTGCAGCAGCCATAGCCTCAGAGCTTCTGGCCGATTGCCGGAATGAAAAGACAGTTACGGTAACATATCCTGAAGAACGTGCAGACCTCCAGGCGCAGGAGCCCAGGATCGGAATTTTTGTCTGTCACTGTGGAGTGAATATATCCGGAGTGATAGATGTCAAGGCAGTCCGGGATTATGCAGCATCTCTGCCTGGAGTGGTTCTCTATGATGATCCCCTCTACTCCTGTTCCCAGGATGCCCTAAAGGCCATTGCGGAGAAGATCAAGGAAAACGATCTCAACAGGGTGGTAATAGCTGCCTGTTCTCCCAGGACCCACGAACCGCTTTTCCAGGAAACCCTGCGTTCCGTAGGGTTGAATCCTGCCCTGATAGAGATGGCCAACATTCGGGATCAGTGTTCATGGGTTCATGCTCAGGAGCCGGAAGAGGCCACGGAAAAGGCCAAGGACCTGGTGAGGATGGCTGCTGCAAAGGCTCGTCTGCTTGAGCCCTTAGAACAACCTACTGTCCCGGTTACTCCTGTGGCCCTTGTATTAGGGGGCGGAGCAGCAGGAATGAGTGCTGCCAGCTCTCTCGCTGATCAGGGGTTCGAGGTTGTGCTGGTGGAGAAGGAAAAGGCCCTTGGAGGGAATCTGTCCCGCCTTACCTGGACCTTGGACGGGGATGACGCAGCCAGGGTCCTAAAGGATATGGTTGCCAGGGTAAAGAAAAACAAACGGATCAAGGTGATGACAGGGGCAACCCTGCAGTCCATTTCCGGTTATGTGGGCAATTTCACCAGTACAATAGCAGTAGGCCGGAAAAAAACAGAGATAGTCAACCATGGTGTGGTGATACTTGCTACTGGCGGCAAGGAGTACAAACCGCTTTCTTATGCGTATGGCGAGAGCAGCAGGGTACTCACCCAACTGGAGCTGGAAGAAAAGCTCCAGAGGGGCAAGGGATTCCTGAAGAATGCCAAAAATGTGGTGATGATTCAGTGTGTCGGGTCAAGGGGAGATGATATGGCTCACTGCAGCCGGCTGTGCTGCACCCAGGCGGTAAAGAACGCCCTGAAACTCAAGGAGACCAAGCCAGACCTAAGGATTTTCATCCTTTACAGAGATATGCGCACCTATGGTTTCTATGAAGATCTCTATCGGGAGGCCAGAAAGCAAGGGATCATATTTGTGCGTTATACACCGGATCGGAAGCCAGAGGTGTTAAAACAGTCCAGGGGGATCAAGGTGCGCGTGTTCGACAGGCTGATAGGTGAAGAGCTGAATATACCTGCCAGTCTTGTTGTCCTCTCTTCCGGGATTGCGCCTATGGAGAATCAGGAACTCTCCCAGATACTCAAGGCCCCCCTCACATCGGATGGTTTTTTCCTGGAGGCTCACGCCAAGTTGCGTCCTGTTGAACTCTCTGTGGATGGAGTTTATCTGTGTGGTCTTGCCCATGGCCCAAAGAGTCTGGAGGAGTCTGTAGCCCAGGCCAAGGCAGCTGCTGCCAAGGCCGCCATACCTCTGGCCAAGGGCAGGGTGGCAGTGGCCCCCATCGTATCCAGGGTCAACAAGGATCAATGTATTGGCTGTGGACTGTGCGAGGCCCTTTGTCCCTTCAATGCCATCAGATTGGTTAAGGAGGGCAAAAGGAAGAAGGCTGAGACTATTACTGCCTCCTGTAAGGGATGTGGTATCTGTGCCACCCGTTGTCCTACCCTGTGCATAAGTATGGGCGGATTTACTGACGAAGCGATAATGGCTCAGATACATGCCTTTTCGCCTGATGGATGTAAAGGAGGAGACGGGTCTTGAGTAACAACCCAGAGATAAAGGAGAAGGAGATGGCCCAGGACGGATTTGATCCCAGGATATTGGGCTTTTTCTGCCACTGGTGCTGCTATGCTGCTGCTGATGCAGCTGGTGTCTCCAGGTATCAGTATCCGCCAAATGTTCGGGTCATCCGGGTGATGTGTACCGGAAGGATTGATACCCGGTTCATCCTGGAGGCCTTCAAGTGTGGTGCAGACGGGGTTTTTACAGGTGGCTGACACCTTGGTGAATGCCATTACCAGTCTGGTAATTACGAGGCAATGATAGTCCACGAGGTATGCAGACAGTTCCTGGCAGACTGTGGTGTAAATTCTGACAGGCTTGCTTTGGAATGGGCCTCTGCAGCCGAGGCTCCCAGATTTGTGGAGCTTATTACGGCCTATGTCAAAAAGGCCAAGGAGCTTGGTCCTCTCGGCAGTTATGAAGGAGAGGTGGACCCTGCCACCATGAGGCGCAGGCTTCAGGCTGCTGTGGATGCGGCATCAGCCAGAAAACCCAGGACAGCAACCGGGAATCTGGCAAAACGGCTTGCTGCATCCAGGGACTATTCTCCAGAAACCATAACTGAAGGTGTGAGGGATAAGATTCTGCCTGCCCTCAGGGCTGAGAGAATAAAGAATGAGATCCTGATGGTGCTTGCTGACGCTCCTAAGGACCTGAACTCTCTATCTGCTGCTGTAGGTGCTGGAACAGATGAAGTGGAAAAGGCCCTGGCGCCACTGCTTAAAAAGGGCAGTGCCAGGGAAGAGGATGGTAAATATGTCTTGGGTTCCTGATCTGGAAAGGGGTTACAGGTAAGGATTATGACACTTCAGGTAGCAAAATTGGAACCTGGGTTGCTCCAGGCTATCTCTTCCTATGATGGCTGTGAAACGGCAGCCAGCTGTTTTGCATGCGGTGCCTGCAGTGGCGCCTGCCCGGTGGAGAAGACGGTGGCGGAGTTTGATCCCAGGAAGATTGTACATATGGTTTCTCTCGGCATGGAAGAGGCCTTGATCCAGGGTGATATCATCTGGGCATGTTCCCAATGTCAGAGCTGCATTCCGGTATGTCCCCAGAACGTCAGGTGTGCAGACATAATAAAGGCCCTCAGGCAGGAGGCCCAGCGGCGCCAGGCTGTTGATAAGGGCCGCCTAAAGGCCCTGGGACAGTTTGCAGTTGTGGATCCTGGGAAATGTGTGGCCTGTCTTACCTGTGTGCGTCTCTGTCCCTTTGCAGCCCCAAAGATCGTGGCCGAGGGATATGCAGAGATCGATTCCGATCTCTGCAGGGCCTGTGGAATATGTGTGTTGGAATGTCCTGCAGAGGCAATTGAGTTGCAAATTTCTCCAGAGGCAAGGGGAGCGGCGTCATGACTCGTGTAAAGGGGTTTTGCTGTAATTATACCATCGGTGTAGATGTGGATGCCCTGGTCAAGGAAGGTATGGTCCCTAAGGGCCTCGAGATAGAGCGGCTTCCCTGTTCAGGCCGTCTGGAAGTGGAACAGCTCCTGGATGCCTTTACCCAGGGTGCGGATGCGGTCTTTGTGGTCGGGTGTGAACCTGAGACCTGCCACAATCTGACCGGAAGCAGACGGGCTGCAAAGCGGGTGCTGGCCTGCAAAAAGATCATTTCGGAGCTTGGAATGGATCAGGGACTGGTAGAGATGTTTTTTGCCGGTCGGGGTGAGACAGAGCCGGTGATCAAGGCGGCCAGGACCATGGCAGAACGGGTGAGTGCAGGTCATGATAAAGGTGACTGAGGAGAGTTTTTTCAAACATTCGGGCATGGAGTCTTGAGATATGATTATTGCTGAAAGAAAACCCCTGAACCAGTTGATTGACATGGTACAGGGAGTAAAAAGGCTTTTGATCCTGGGATGCAGGGGGTGTGTAGCCGTATGTTCAGCCGGCGGGGACAAGGAGGTGAGCGTCCTTGCTGCAGCTCTTCGTCTCGGTATAAAGAGGCAGGGTGGCACCATAGAGATTGATCAGGATACCGTGATAAGACAGTGTGATCCTGAATATATTGATCCTCTGAATGAGAGAGGCAGAGAGTATGATGCCGTGCTTTCCATGGCCTGCGGTGTGGGGGTCAATTTTATTGCAGACCGGTGTGCACAGATAAATGTCCTTCCGGCCCTGGATACTACCTTTTATGGGGCCAATCTCTCCAGTGGAGAGTGGAAAGAGATGTGTGCCGG
>JALSKY010000287.1 GCA_026988585.1 Deltaproteobacteria bacterium | reverse complement strand
AGATGTGACAGGGATAGTAACGCTTCCAGAGGGGGTTGAGATGGTAATGCCTGGGGACAACGTAAAGATCGAGGCAAACCTGATTCAGCCCATAGCCATGGAGGAGGGGCTCAGGTTTGCAATTCGTGAAGGTGGCCGCACCGTAGGCGCAGGCGTGGTTTCAAAGATAATCGAGTAATATTGGTAGCGATCCATCCGAAAAGTCCGAGCCATTCAGATGGAATCGGAACTGTTCAGGTAGCGCAGCAACGGAGTGACCATGCGGGAAAAATTGATACTTCAATGTACAGAGTGTAAAAGGCGTAATTATACCACAAAGAAAAACAAGCGTAATACGCCGGACAAGTTGGAGTTGAAAAAGTACTGTCCATTCGACAGGAAACATACATTACATAAAGAGATCAAGATGAAATAGTTTTTTGTGCAGGCCAGTAGCTCTAATGGTAGAGCACCGGACTCCAAATCCGGGTGTTGGGGGTTCGAGTCCCTCCTGGCCTGCCAATTTCTTTTGGTTTCTTTTTGGCGAGGCTATTGTGACTAAGAAAAAGGTCAGAAAAATCAAGACAGGTTCTGTAGAGCCGTCCAAGAGTACCGGAACTAAAGGGGTGAGCCCGGGGCGTGATGCTGTAAAGCCCAGCGGTACAGTAGGTGGCGTGTCGTCATCGTCTCCTGGAACCGTAGCCAGGCTGAAGGAGTTTCTTCTGGATGTGCGTGAGGAACTCCATAAAATTACCTGGCCCACCATGAAAGAAACAAGAGCTCTCGCTATCGCAGTATTATCTATAACCATATTTTTTGCCCTCTATCTTGGACTGGTGGACCTTGTGTTGTCCAAACTGGTTTCCCTGGTTCTGGCATAGCCGGTCCAAAGAGGTTTATCAAACATAAAGGACTACCTCCAGTAATTATGGCACATAAATGGTACATAGTTCATACCTATTCAGGGTTTGAGAACAGAGTCAAGACCTCCCTGGAAGAGCGTATCAAGCAGTATGGTCTTGAAGACAGATTCTCCGAGATAGTTGTGCCCACTGAGAAGGTAGTAGAGGTGGTCAAGGGGCAGAGAAGAACCTCCTCGAGAAAAGTGTATCCAGGATACATTCTGGTAAAGATGGATTTGGATAAAGAAACCTGGCATCTGGTACAGGATACTCCCAAGGTCACCGGCTTTGTAGGTGGTCAGAACAATCCTACCCCACTGCCCGACTCTGAGGCAGAAAGGATCTTGCACCAGATGGAGGAACGCTCCTTGCACCCGAGGCCGAAACACGATTTCGAAAAGGGCGACAAGGTGATTGTCACCGAGGGCCCTTTTGCAAACTTCACTGGAGTCGTGGATGAGGTGCGCCCTGATAAAGGCAAGGTCAGGGTGCTCGTTTCTATTTTCGGCAGAGCTACACCGGTTGAATTGGAAGTCGGCCATATTCAAAAGGCCAGTTAAGCGAGATTAATGGTGTCGTGCCTGTAATGGGCCGACCGGCAAGGAGTATATTATGGCAAAGAAGATTCAAGGTTATATCAAGCTACAGATACCGGCTGGACAGGCCAGTCCATCACCTCCTGTTGGCCCTGCGCTTGGACAGCAGGGTGTGAACATAATGGAGTTCGTCAAGGCGTTCAATGCCAAGACTGCCGATCAGGCCGGCATGATCATTCCTGTTGTCATCACTGTTTATGCAGACAGGTCCTTCAGTTTCATCCTCAAGACACCTCCTGCAGCAGTACTGTTGAAAAAGGCTGCCGGGATTGAGAAAGGCTCTGGTGAGCCCAATCGGGTCAAGGTTGGGAAGGTCACCAAAAAGCAGGTGGAAGAGATAGCAAAGACCAAGATGCCGGATCTCACTGCTGCCTCTCTTGAGGCTGCAATGCGTACTGTCGAAGGTACAGCACGCAGCATGGGTATTGAGATCATTGATTAGGATGAGGTGAAGGAAAGATGCCAAAAAGAGGGAAAAAATATAATCAGGCCAGGCAAAAGGTGGATCCAAAGAAGAAGTATCAGTTGGATGAGGCGATTCACAAGGTGTTGGAGACCCATTTTGCCAAATTTGATGAGAGTGTGGATGTTGCCATAAATCTTGGTGTAGATCCCAGAAAGGCAGACCAGAATATCAGGGGCTCTGTGGCCCTGCCCCACGGTACTGGTAAAACTGTGCGTGTGCTGGTGTTTGCCAAGGGAGAGAAGGCCAAGGAGGCGGAAGAAGCAGGTGCTGATTACGTAGGAGCGGAAGATCTTGTGGAGAAGATCCAGAAAGAGGGTTGGCTGGATTTCGACAAGGTAGTCGCCACACCAGACATGATGGGCACCGTGGGCAAGCTTGGCCGAATCCTTGGGCCGAGGGGGCTCATGCCAAATGCCAAGACCGGTACGGTAACCTTTGACGTTGGCAAGGCTGTAAAGGATATCAAGGCCGGAAAGGTGGATTTCAGGGTGGACAAAGCTGGAGTGGTTCATATGCCTATAGGCAAGGTCTCTTTCGGGCCTGAGAAACTTAAGGAAAATTTTGCTGCCGTGGCGGATACCATTCTGCGTGCCAAACCCTCCAGTGCCAAGGGCACCTATGTGAAGTCCGTCGCTCTTTCAACTACCATGGGTCCAGGAGTCAAGCTGGATCCTGCTGAATTAAAGACAGTTGCTGCTTAAAAATTATTTGAAATATCAACAAAAATTGTCGGCCCTCCGTGACAGAGAGGGTCTGTTAGTCAAAGACAGTAGGTACCTGTGGTTTAATGAGCTGGATGGACTGTTTCAGGCTCACCTACCGGAGGCATAGGACCTCTGCCTTTGGCAGTAAAAAACTGCCTGTGGTAGAAAGGGGGGATGAAGTTTGGCATTAACGAGAGCTAAGAAAGAGGAACTGGTCAAGGGCCTCAATGAGCGTTTTTCCAGGGCTGTGCTTGTAAGCTTAGTTGAATTTCCCGGCCTCACTGTCGGAGAGGCCAATGAACTCAGGGCCAAGCTCAGGGATGTGAACGGGGAATTCAAAGTGGCAAAAAATACCCTGATGAAGATCGCTATCAAGGGCACCGATTGTGAGTTACTGGATGATATGCTCACGGGACCTAATGCGGTAGTGCTCGCCTACGAAGATCCAGTAGCCGTCGCCAAGGTTTTGATTGAGTTCGCTGAGGATCATGAGGTGTTAAAGCTCAAGAGCGGGCTGCTCAACGGCAAGGTAATGGATGCTGAAGGTCTCAAGGCCTTGGCAAAGCTGCCAAGTCGCGAGATTCTACTGGCCCAGTTGCTGTCTGTCATGGCTGCAACTCCTACCGGCCTGGTGCAGGCACTTTCCGGCATTCCGCGAAAATTGCTTTATGCACTCAGGGCAATAGAAGAACAGAAACAATAATATTTTAGAAAATTTGCAGGAGGATTCAAAATAATGGCTATTACCAAAGATGATGTAATCGAATTTATTTCCAATATGACTGTGCTTGAGCTTTCCGAGCTCATCAAGGAACTTGAGGAGAAGTTTGGCGTTTCTGCCGCAGCCCCGGTAGCCGTAGCAGCTGCTGGCGCTGCTGCAGCAGGTGGCGAGGCTGCCCCTGCAGAGGAAAAGACCGAGTTTGATGTTGTGCTGGCAGAGGTTGGTAGCCAGAAAATCAAGGTCATCAAGGAAGTTCGCGCTGTTACCGGTCTTGGGCTTAAGGAGGCAAAGGAACTGGTTGAGAGTGCTCCAAAGCCAGTTAAAGAGGGCGTTTCCAAGGAGGAGGCCGAAAAGATCAAGGAACAGATCGAGGCCGTTGGCGCAAAGGTAGAGATCAAGTAATAACACTAACAAAACTCCTGACGGGGGCAGGGCAACAACCCCCGTCAGTTTTGTTATAATTCTGTTGACGATTCAGTGCAGGCCCATAAAGGGCAGTCTTTTTCATTAATTATAAGAAATTTTTTGACGGTTAGTTTGCCGTCCATGATTTATGCAGCATCTATTGTTGCTCCATTTACAGGAAGTCAGGTTCTCACCAGTCAATGTGTCACATATTCAATACAGGCAGAATGTGGATTGTGGGTTCCCCTGATCCCCTGGCCCGAACAGCATCCTTCTGCTGTTGTGAATGAGCTATCTTGTTAAGTCGATTGTGAGGTCAGGGCTGGTAGCTCTCTATCCGTGCGGGAGTTTTTTTGTAACCGTTATCGCTGTCTGTGCAGTAACACATTTTGACTGTCGAAAAAATCATCAGATAAAGCCGGTTTGAGGCAACGCCTATGTTGAATATTCAGAATATCCCCTTGAGAAAAAAGTTTGGTAAGGTCAAACCATTGGTTGATATGCCGCATCTAATCGAGGTGCAGCAGCGGTCCTATGAAAAATTTCTTCAAAAGGACATAGCTCCTGAGGCCCGAAAGGATACCGGTTTGCAGGCAGCCTTCAAGAGTGTTTTCCCAATCCATGATTTTTCAGGAGCCGCCTCTCTTGAGTTTGTCCAGTACACAATTACAGAACCCAAGTATTCCGAAGAAGAATGTTTGTCGAGAGGAGCCACCTATGAAGCGATCATGAAGGTGGTTATAAGGCTTCTTTCCTATGACGTTGACAAGGAGACCGGGGTCCAGAGCATCAGGGATATAAAGGAGCAGGAGATCTATTTCGGTTCCATACCTCTTATGACCAGGAGAGGGACCTTTATCGTAAACGGCACTGAGCGCGTTGTGGTCAGCCAGCTTCAGAGGTCGCCTGGTGTCTTTTTTGATCATGATCGAGGCAAGTCCCACTCCAGTGGAAAACTGCTCTATTCATGTCGGGTCATTCCTGTCCGGGGATCGTGGCTGGATTTTGAGTTCGATGCCAAAGATATCCTCCATGTGCGTATCGACCGGAGACGCAAATTCCCGGCCACTATCCTTTTGAAAGCCCTTGGCATGACCACCGAGGATATCCTTCGGGAGTTTTATTCCTGGGATACCTATTATCTCGAGGGTGAATTGGTTTATCGTGACCTCAACCCTGAGCTGCTTAAAGGGCAGAGGGCCACAGTGGAGGTCCTTCATCCAGAGACAGGCGAGGTCCTTGTCAAGAAGAACCGGAAGTTTTCCCGCACGCTGCTTCGTAAACTGCAGGATCTGGGGATTACGAGAATTCCTGTTACCGAGGAAGAGCTCATAGGAAAGATCACGGCAGAAGATGTTGTTGATATGGCGTCTGGCGAGGTTCTCCTGCCGAGAAACAGTGTCATCTCTGCTGAAGATCTGGAGTTGTTCAGGGAAAACGGCATCACACAGGTCAAGACCCTTTATGTCCAGGGTGTAAATGTCAGCCAATCCATCAGGGATACCCTTGTCCTGGACAAGGTAGAGACCCGTGAGGATGCTATCTTTGAGATTTACAGGCGTCTGAGACCCAGCAGCCCACTCATTCTTGAAGTGGCAGAAAAGTTTTTCAATTCCCTCTTTTTCAATCCCGACACCTATGATCTGTCTGAGGTTGGGCGTTACAAGATCAACCAGCGTCTTGGAATGGATATCCCCTTGAGTCAGAGGGTTCTTCTGCCTGAAGATATTATCAATACAGTAAAGGAACTGGTCAGACTAAAGGATTCCCAGGGCCCTGTGGATGATATCGATCATCTTGGAAACAGAAGGGTGCGTTCTGTTGGTGAGCTGGTGGAGAATCAATACCGAATTGGTTTGGTCCGTATGGAGCGGGCTATAAAGGAGCGGTTGACCCTCCAGGAGATCGAGGCAATGATGCCGAATGACCTGGTCAATCCCAAGCCGGTTACCTCTGTCATCAAGGAGTTCTTCGGTTCGTCCCAGCTCTCTCAGTTTATGGACCAGACAAATCCGCTCTCAGAGGTAACCCACAAGAGGCGGCTTTCCGCCCTTGGCCCAGGAGGCCTTTCCAGGGAGCGTGCAGGTTTTGAGGTCAGGGATGTCCATCCTACCCATTATGGGCGTATATGTCCTATTGAGACCCCTGAAGGTCCAAACATCGGTCTTATAGTCTCCCTGAGTTCCTATGCCAGGATCAATGAGTACGGTTTTATCGAAACACCTTATCTCAGGGTGAAAGACAGAAAACTTACAGGCCATGTAGTTTATATGACTGCTTCCCAGGAGGATGAAGAGATTGTGGCCCAGGCCACTGTCAACCTGGATGAAGAGGGGCGCATAATCGATGATGTGGTCAGCGTCAGGAAGAAGGGGGAGTTTGTATTGATTCCGGCGGATGAGGTGACTGCCATTGATGTGGCGCCGAACCAGATGACCAGCGTCTCCTCCAGTCTTATTCCTTTTCTGGAAAACGATGACGCCAACCGGGCCCTTATGGGGTCCAACATGCAGCGGCAGGCAGTGCCGCTCCTGAAGTGTGAGGCCCCTTTGGTGGGTACGGGGATGGAAAAGACCATTGCCAGGGACTCTGGTGTTACCATACTTGCGAAAAGAGATGGATGGATCGAGGATGTGGATGCCAACCGTCTTGTGGTGGCCTATGATGAAGATCCTGAAACCGGTAAACCTGTTGAGGTGGAGATTCACCGCCTCATCAAATACCAGAAGTCCAATCAGACCACTACTCTTAATCAGATGCCCATAGTTCTTCCAGGCCAGCGGGTGACCAAGGGGCAGGTTTTGGTTGATGGCGCATCCACCGCCTATGGCGAGCTTGCCCTTGGCAAAAATGTGGTGGTGGCCTTCATGCCTTGGCGTGGATACAACTTTGAGGATGCCATTATCGTCAGTGAAAAACTGATCAAGAATGATGTCTATACATCGGTGCATATCGAAGAGTTTGAGGTAGAGGCCAGGGATACCAAGCTGGGTAG
>JALSKY010000286.1 GCA_026988585.1 Deltaproteobacteria bacterium | reverse complement strand
ATTCCGGATACAGGATCAAGGCGGTCATTGTCCAGTCAGATGAGGATGCCAGACTATATAAAAATATGAACCCTGTAGAAGTAGTCACAGGATTCCATGATCTTTTTCAAAAGATTCGCTCCATAGATGCTGAAGAGATTATCGTTGCCATGGATGAACGGCGTGGCAACATGCCGATAAAACAGCTTATAGACTGCAGGATGCAGGGAATCGAGGTAACTGAGGGGGAAACCTTTATCTCCTTTACCCTTGGCAAAATAATGGTGGACAAGATCAATCCCAGCTGGCTCATATTCAAGGAAGGATTTCAGAAATCCCGGATGACCATGCTTGGGAAACGGATAATCGGCAGTGCTGTGTCACTTAGTGGATTGCTCATGACCCTTCCTGTCACCATTCCTGTGGCAATTCTCATCAAACTGGAATCAGAAGGCCCAATCTTCTATAAACAGGAGAGGGTTGGCAAGGATGGAAGGATTTTCCAGGTCATAAAATTCCGATCCATGACTGCTGATGCTGAAAAACATGGGGCACAATGGGCCCAACAGAATGACCCACGGGTTACAAAGGTAGGGCAGGTCATAAGAAAACTGAGGATAGACGAAATTCCCCAGATGTGGAACGTACTCAAGGGCGAAATGAGTTTCGTCGGGCCAAGGCCGGAACGTCCCCAATTCGTCAAGGAACTCTCTGAACAGATACCTTATTATGACCAAAGGCATACTGTTCATCCCGGCCTTACCGGGTGGGCTCAGATCAATTACCCCTATGGTTCCTCTGTTGAAGATGCCAAGAAGAAGCTGGAATATGACCTTTACTACATAAAACATATGTCCATCTGGCTGGATCTTTTCATAATCCTGAAGACAGTTAAGACCATCCTGTTCCGGGAGGGTGCAAGATAATATTGGATAATTCTGAAGAATTTAGAGGGAGAAAGAGATGTGCGGAATAGTAGGATATATCGGAAGCAGAAGAGTCATTCCGGTGTTGCTCCAGGGGCTTAAAAGCCTGGAGTACCGGGGATATGACTCTGCTGGTGTAGCCTGGCCCGAAAAAGGGGAACTGAAGCGGGTCAGGGCCAAGGGCAAACTCTCCATACTTGAGGATGCCCTGGAGGAGTTCAGGGCCACTGCTACTACCGTAGGCATAGGCCATACCAGATGGGCAACCCATGGAGAGCCCACCAGGGAAAATGCCCATCCCCACACCGACTGCTCTGGTTCCATAGTGGTAGTCCATAACGGAATCATTGAAAACTATGCGTCGCTCAAGAGGGAACTCGAGGCCCAAGGCCACAGATTCTCTTCAGACACAGACACAGAGGTGTTGGCCCACCTGGTGGAGAAATATCTTGATGGGGATCTCCCTGAGGCAGTAAGGCGGGCCCTTCAAGATGCAGAGGGCTCTTTTGCCTTGGCAGTGCTCTGGGCCAGAGAACCGGACATGCTGGTGGCAGCAAGAAAACAGAGTCCCCTGGTTCTCGGAGTCGGCGAGGGGGAGGCGTTCATTGCATCAGATATTCCTGCCCTCCTGCCCTTTACAAGGGATGTTATCTTTCTTGAAGATGATGAGATGGCAATTCTTGATCGGTCAGCCATACACCTGATGAAAATCACTGATGGAACCAGGGTGAACAGGGAGTCTGAAAGGGTAACCTGGGATGCAGCCATGGCAGAAAAGGCTGGATACAAACATTTTATGCTGAAGGAGATCTACGAACAGCCCCAGGCCATACTCAACACCTTCAGGGGCAGGATCGAGCCGGAGACAGGCGAGATATCCCTTCCTGAGGCAGGACTTACCCCAGAAACAGCAAAAAAATTAACGAGAATCGTACTCTTGGCCTGCGGCACATCATGGCATGCTGGTCTTACCGCCAAATACTGGATAGAGTCCTGGGCACGTATCCCGGTAGAGGTTGAACTGGCATCCGAATTCAGATACAGGGACCTCCTGATAGATGACTCGATCCTAACCATACCTATTTCACAATCAGGCGAGACTGCAGACACCCTGGCCGGACTGAGGCTGGCCAAGGAGCTCGGTTCCAGGATAATCGCCATCTGTAACGTCTTGGGGAGCACCATTACCAGAGAGGCCCATGGAACAGTATATACCCATGCCGGCCCTGAGATCGGTGTTGCCTCCACCAAGGCCTTTACCAGTCAGCTCACAGCCCTCTACATCCTGGCCCTGCTCCTATCCTCCTTCAGAGAAACCCTGGAACATGAGACCATCAAACAGAAGATAGCAGGCCTCATAAAGATTCCAGAGACGATCTTATATCACATAGAAACTTGGCATGACACATCGAAAAAACTGGCATCCAGGTTTTATGAGGCCACTGATTTCCTATATCTTGGGAGGCATCTCAACTTTCCCATTGCCCTGGAAGGGGCGTTGAAGCTCAAGGAGATCTCCTATATCCATGCGGAGGGATATGCAGCCGGTGAGATGAAACATGGTCCTATTGCCCTGATCGACCGAACCCTTCCGGTAGTAGCCACTATTCCCAGGGATCATGTCTATGAAAAGATGATCAGCAATGTTGAAGAGGTAAAGTCCAGACGGGGCATTATCATAGCCCTGGGAGAGGAGGGCGATGAAAATCTGTCACAGCTCACCGAAAACCTGATAGAGCTTCCAAGGCTGCCCGACCCTGATCTGAATCCCTTCATCTATACCATCCCCCTACAGCTCATAGCCTATGAAATCGCCCTAGCAAGGGGTTGTGACGTGGACCAGCCAAGGAATCTGGCAAAGAGCGTAACAGTAGAATAAATTAACAAAAACAGATAATTCCGTAAAACAACAGGAACAGAAAAGGGGAAAACAGAAATGGAGATATTCAATCCGAAAAAGGTACTGGTCACAGGCGCTGCTGGCTTCATAGGCTTTCATCTCTCAAGGAGGCTGCTGGAAGAGGGGTGTGAGGTGGTAGGCCTCGATATCATCAATGACTACTATGATCCGGCAATCAAGGAGGCCAGGTTGGAGATCCTCCGGCCATATGAGAATTTCAAATTCTCCAAACTGGATCTTGCAGACAGGGAGGGGATGAAGGAGCTATTCGCCCGGGAGGAGTTTGACTGTGTAGTCAACCTTGCTGCCCAGGCAGGTGTGCGTTACTCCCTCATAAATCCAAACGCCTATGTGGACTCCAACCTTGCAGGATTTGTGAACATTCTGGAGGGCTGCCGCCATAACGAAGTAAAACATCTGCTCTTCGCCTCTTCCAGCTCTGTCTATGGATCCAACACCAAAATGCCCTTTAGCATACATGACAATGTGGACCATCCGGTCTCTCTCTATGCAGCCAGCAAGAAGGCAAATGAGTTAATGGCACATACATACAGCCATCTCTATAACCTCTCCTGCACTGGCCTGAGATTTTTTACCGTCTATGGACCATGGGGCAGACCAGATATGGCACTGTTTCTCTTTACCAAGGCCATCTTGGAAAACCGCCCTATAGATGTGTTCAACTATGGCAAAATGCAAAGGGATTTCACCTATATAGATGACATTATAGAAGGGGTTGTCAGGGTAATGAAACGCCCTGCCACTCCCAATCCTGACTGGAGCGGGGACAACCCTGATCCAGGAACAAGCTATGCCCCATACAGGGTTTACAACATAGGCAACAACCAGCCAGTAGAACTGATGCACTTCATCCAGGTTATTGAGGACTGCCTTGGCAAAAAGGCGGAGAAAAACCTGCTACCTCTTCAGCCTGGAGATGTGCCAGCCACCTACGCAGACATAGACGATCTGATAAGGGATACAGGATTCAAGCCGGAAACAACCCTGGAAGAGGGGATTCCCAAATTCATAAGCTGGTACAGGGAATACTTCAAGGTATAGATCACAACTATCCGCTTCCTGCTTGATTAAATAATTTGGTCCTGAACAGGCCTCAGAGGTCCTGTCTATCAAATCCTGGCATTTCAGGAGGGAGGGGCAGGGCCCCAGGGAGATCAATCCCTTCCCTTCGCTTTCTGTTCACAGGTCTTGCAGGCTTCACAGGTTTTGGGGGCTTCAACCTGTTCACACTCCTGCTGACAGATCGCCGGGCCTTGTTTGAAGGCCTCAAAATCCTTCGATCTCCAGAGGCAGTCTTGGGAGTGAGCTGGGCCACAGGCTTAGAGACCTTCCTGCCAGGCTTGTCCGGTTGGAACACCTTCAGAAACACCTCCTTGTCACCGGAGACCAGCCTGACACCGCTGTTCCCTATCTCCTTGACCTTCCAACCATCTACCATATCACCCGGAACGATCTTTCTGAGCTCTCTTTCCTGCTGCTGTCTCCTTCCCTCTGAACGCAGTCCCAGATAGGCCTCTCGAAAATCTCCAGATGCCAACAACCCATAAAGAAGATATTTTTTTGCTATCTCCTCCTCTTTCTCCAGCCCTGCGCCTGTATCCACAAACCTGCCCTCACCCCTCTTGGGATCGAAGGGATCAGCCCTTAAAATGGCCTCTATATCCACCTGTCGGGGGATCTTCCCGCGAGAGAGATTGCCTGCAGCCGGTTTATGCAGTGGTGGCCCATCCCCTTTCCCTGCAGCAAGAACGGCACAGGAGAAAAAACCTGTTGCAGGGGAGAGCATTGCAGCAGACAGGGCCATACCCAAGGCCACTGAACAGCAAACGTTTCTGAATCTATTACAACAGGCTGTTATCATAATCATTGTCATCCCAGGCGCTGTCATTCTTCTGTTCAGGCCTCAGCTTGGGTTTCTCAACCCCTTTGATCCCGTCAGGCTGCATCTGTTCAGGCTGCGGCAGTTTCTGCTGCATGGTCCGCGCCCTCTGCTCTCTGTCAAGTATCCTGTTCTCCTCCAGCATCCTCTTGAGGGAGTGGACCTTCATGGCAAACTCCCGGGTAAGCTGGTCTGCATGGGCCCTGGATTTTATTACATGGGGAGTAAGAATAAATATCAACTCCTTCTTCTCCACCTTGTGCCCCTTGCTGCCAAAGAGATACCCTACCATTGGCAGATCCTTCAGAAGCGGGATGCCTGTTCTGGTCTCTGTGTTCTTGGTGCTCATGAGACCTCCGATCAGGATATGCTGCCCGTCCTCTGCTATAAGATAGGTGGTCGCCTTTCTGTTGCTGATCCTCGGGGAATTGATTCCTGACGTAGCCCCGTCATTGACCTGGCTTACCTCCTGGGTGACCTCCATCCTCACCAAGCCGTTATCATTTATGTATGGTTTTACCTGCAGGATTATACCGGTCTTCCTGTACTGGACTCCCTGGGTAGTAACACCACCAGTGCTTACAATGGATTCTGAGAGCACTGGCACATCCTCACCAATCTCTATCCTGGCCTCCTGGTTGTCAGTTGCAACAATATTCGGGGCTGATAGTATCTCAACATCAGTTGCGCCATCCAGAAGCTGAATAAGGGCATGCAAGGTCCCGTCTCCTCCCTTGAGGGCATAGGAAAAGCCCCTGATCCCTCCTTCCATAAGAGGTCCAAGCCCATCGAAGAGCCTGCCGCTGCCGCCCTGGCCCAAGGCATCCAGCCCCTTGATATACCACTCGACCCCATATTTCACCTCGTTGTCTAAGGCAACCTCTGCAATCAGAACATCTATGAGCACCTGACGGGGGATAATATCCAGTTTTTTCAGAACCTCTTTTATAACCTGATAATCCTTGGGTTTAGCCTTGAATATCAGAGAGTTGTTCACTTCGTCTGCGATTATCTTCACCTCTCCGGCAAGCTCTCCGGAGGCCATGATTGCACTGCTTTTTTGAGGTTCTTCCTTTTTCTCCTGTTTCTTCCGCTTGACAATTACTTTCTTATCGCTGCTGCTGCTTCCTTCCGCATATAGCTCATTGAGGATCTGTGCAATATCCACAGCCCTGCCATGCTGGACGAAATAGACATAGACCTGGGTTCCCTTCTCAAGCTGGCCCTGATCCAGTTCCATGATCCAATGACCTACATCACCGAGAAACTTCTTCCATCTGGTGATCACCAGCACTGCATTGAGTGTCTCGAGAGGGATGATCTGAAGACCATTGGGATCCACACCTGCCCTCTTGTAGAGAGGATTGTTTCTGAAGATCCGCTCCAGGTCCTTGACCAGATCTTCTGCCGAGGTGTTTTCAAGCGTGAAAAGCTTCCAGTGCAGGTCATCAAAGATATCAGCATCGAGAATCTCTATTATTCTTCCAATTTTCTCTATGTTCTCCCTGGAATCACACACTACAATAGCATTACTGCTCTGGACGGGTAGGACGAGAGCACCGGTGGATACAAAATTTTTCAGACTGGCAGCAGCAGAAGAAGGGGTCAGGTATTTCAACTGGAATACGCTGATATTATCCCCTGAAAAGTTGGTAACTCCCTGACGCACCCTGGCACCGAATCTCGCTGCATTTCCTTTTCTCACCACCTTGTAAAGATCATTTTTCCCCCTGGTGATCCCAAGGCCGTGCAACTCCAGGACAGAATTCATCACATCCAGCAGCTCCGTTCTGGAGTACTCTCCCTTCAGATGCAAAGAGATGGTTCCCTTTATCACCGGTTCCACTACGAAGTTAAGCCCCAGCAGGGAGCCCAGGACATGATCCAGGACCGGATAGACATCCATGTCATCAAAATTGATCTCTATAGCCCTCTTCTCATGGGGACCAACCCCTTGATAGGGAGAACCCTGAAGGGAAGCTGCCCCTGCACTCTCATTATTAACATCCTGACCCCATACACCAGGGGTCAAAAGACCGAAGAGAAGCATGAACAGAACATATAACCTGATAACTCTCATTCTC